>NZ_DASXVH010000027.1:0-148116 GCF_036504375.1 Novimethylophilus sp. | reverse complement strand
CTCGAGCCCGAGGGGCTGACTACCAATGAAATCTACCCCAACGGCATTTCCACCAGTCTGCCGTTCGACGTGCAACTCAATTTAGTCCGCAGCATCCGTGGGCTGGAAAATGCGCATATCCTGCGTCCAGGCTACGCCATCGAGTACGATTATTACGACCCGCGCGGACTGAAGAATTCGTTTGAAACCAAGGCGATATCCGGCCTGTTCTTCGGCGGCCAGATCAATGGCACGACGGGCTACGAAGAGGCCGCCGCGCAGGGCTTGCTCGCGGGCATCAACGCCGCGCTGTATGCCTGGGACCGGGAGCCCTGGTGCCCGAGCCGCGACCAGGCTTATATCGGCGTGCTGGTGGACGACCTCATCACGCGCGGCGTCAACGAGCCCTACCGCATGTTCACCAGCCGCGCCGAATACCGGCTGATGCTGCGCGAGGACAACGCCGACATGCGGCTCACCGAGATCGGCCACAAGCTGGGCGTGGTGGACGATGCGCGCTGGGAGGCGTTCAGCCGCAAGCAGGAAGCCGTTGTCCGCGAAACGGAGCGTCTCAAGCGTACCTTCGTCTACCCCGCCACGCTGCCGGTCGAGACTGCCGAGCGCGTGCTGGGCAAGATGATAGACCGCGAATATCCATTATTCGAACTTTTGCGCCGCCCGGAAGTGAGCTACGAGAGCCTGCTCGCACTCACGGGCGACGTTGGCGAGCAAGACCCGCGGGTGCGCCAGCAGCTGGAAATCGGCGCCAAATACCAGGGCTACATCGATCGCCAGCAAGAAGAAATCGAGCGCACGCGCTATTACGAAGAGCTGGCGCTGCCACAAGACCTCGATTACCGCGACGTGCGCGGGCTTTCCATCGAGGCGCAGCAAAAGCTTAACCTGCACAAGCCGCAGACGCTGGGCCAGGCGGGCCGTGTTTCAGGCATCACGCCGGCGGCGGTTTCGCTGCTACTGGTGTATATCAAGAAAAAATACAAAGCGAAAATTAACGACACCCTGGGAGACGCTGCTTGAGCCAGCGACAGATACTGGCGGCCGGGCTGTCCGCGTTGGGCATGGATCTGCCGCAGGCAACGCAGCACAAGCTGCTCGATTACCTCGCGCTGCTGGTCAAGTGGAACAAGGTGCACAACCTGACCGCGGTGCGTGACCCCGACGAAATGGTCACGCTGCACTTGCTCGACAGTTTGGCCGTATTGCCGCATCTGCAGGCGAGGGATCTACTGGATGTGGGCAGTGGTGCCGGCCTGCCCGGCATCCCGCTGGCGCTGGCCAGGCCGGAACTGAAAGTGACGGTGCTGGATGCCAGCCACAAAAAAACTACTTTTCAGCGCCAGGCCAAGGCAGAGCTGGGGCTGGGCAATCTTGACGTCATCTGCACGCGCGTTGAGGAGTACCGTCCCGAGCAGAAATTCGGCTGTGTTATTTCGCGTGCTTTTTCCGATCTCGCCGAGTTTATCAAGCTGACGGCGCACTTGCGCGCGGATGATGGTTTCTGGCTGGCGATGAAAGGGGTCTATCCTTACGATGAACTGGCCCAGCTCAAGAATCCGGTGGCCGAGGTCGTGCCGCTCAGGGTGCCGGGGCTGGAAGCGCAAAGACATCTGGTTTTCATCAAGACGGCTCCATGAAAATACTCGCGATCACCAACCAGAAGGGCGGGGTCGGCAAGACCACCACCTGCGTCAATCTTGCTGCCAGCCTCGCCGCCACCAAACGCCGCGTACTGTTGGTGGATCTCGATCCGCAGGGCAATGCGACGATGGGTAGCGGCGTGAACAAAGACACCCTGCCCGCTTCGGTTTACGACGTTCTGCTGGGCGACAAGACGCTGGCGGAAGTCACAGTACAAACCGGCAAGGGCAATTACGACGTGGTTCCGGCCAACCGCGAACTGGCGGGCGCCGAGGTCGAACTGGTGAACGAGTTCGCGCGCGAAACGCGGCTGAAGAATGCGATTGCGGAAGTCGGCGGCGGCTACGACTATGTGCTGATCGATTGCCCGCCCGCGCTCAACCTGATTACTGTCAACGCCCTCACGGCTGCCCAGGCGGTACTGATTCCGATGCAATGCGAGTATTACGCGCTGGAGGGTTTGTCCGATCTGGTCAAGACCATCAAGAAAGTGCGTGCCCACTTGAATCCTGTGCTGGAGATCGAAGGCTTGCTGCGCACGATGTTCGATACCCGCAACATGCTGGCGCAGCAGGTGTCGGCGCAACTGGAGCGGCATTTCGGCGACAAGGTCTATCGCACCGTGATTCCGCGCAATATCAGATTGGCGGAGGCTCCGAGTTACGGCGTGCCGGCGCTGTTTCACGACAAGGGCTCGAAGGGCGCGCAAGCTTACTTGGCGCTGGCAGGCGAAATGATCAATCGGGCGGGGAAATGAAAAACTCGTCGCTTGCCATCACGGCGTTGCTCGGGCGCTCAAACATCCTCATTTACCGGTATGTAAACTCCGGTGTTTTCGCGCCATCGCGCCTTGTGCTGGCTGCGCTTGGGAGCTTTTCATTGTTGATAATTATGGGTGCGAAAAATGGCTAATATGCGGGGCTTGGGGCGCGGGCTGGACGCGCTGCTCGGGGGCGATAGCGAAATGGCTGGCGACAACGATATGCTGCGCACGTTGAAGGTCGGCCAGCTGCAGCCCGGCAAATACCAGCCGCGCACGCAGATGGACCAGGAGTCGCTGCAACAGCTCGCCGATTCGATCAAGGCTCAGGGCATCATGCAGCCGATCCTGGTGCGTCCGGTCGGCCCGGAAAAATTCGAGATCATCGCCGGCGAGCGTCGCTGGCGTGCGGCGCAGCTGGCTGGGCTCGCAGAGGTGCCGGCGTTAGTGCGCAGGATTGCCGATGAGGCCGCGCTGGCGATGTCGCTGATCGAGAACATCCAGCGCGAGGATCTCAATCCGCTGGAAGAAGCGGTCGGCATCAAGCGCCTGATCGACGAGTTCAGCATGACACACCAGCTGGCGGCCGAAGCCGTCGGCCGTTCGCGTACCGCGGTAACCAACCTGCTGCGCCTGCTCAATCTGGCGCAGCCGGTGCAGGAAATGCTGATGGCGCGCCGCATCGAGATGGGCCATGCGCGCGCCCTGCTCTCGCTGGAAGGCGCCAAGCAATTGACTGCGGCCGAACAGATCGCGCAAAAAGGCCTGTCGGTGCGCGAGGCGGAAAGCCTGGTCAAGCGCATTGCCAAACCGCAGCGCAAGCCGGCCAAGGCGGCGCAGGATATGGACGTGAAACGGCTGCAGAACGAGCTGGCGGAATACCTGGGCGCTAGCGTCGCGATACAGCCTGGCAGCAGTGGTGCAGGGGTAGTGAGCATCCGCTATCACAGTCTGGAACAGCTGGACGGCATTCTGACCCGCATCAGATCCGCCGGGGCGGATAGGACTTGACATCCAAGTCCGAAATAAAGACAATTCAGGATTTGCGTGCTTCCGGACGCAACGAAAAGCGCAGGTTTTGAGCCCCCCGTGATGGACAACAGAACTGTAATGCACCGCGCGTTTGCCAAGTCTGCGCGGTGGCAGCTTATAGCCGCTGCGATATCGGCGATGGCGGCATTTTTCCTGGTGGGTACGCATGCCGCACTTTCGGCGCTTGCCGGCGGTGGCGCAGTGCTGGCCGGTAGTTACGCGGCCACTTCGGTGTCGCGTGCGGGGCAAACCAGCGCCGCGGCGGCGCTGTTGAGTGTTTTGAAGGCGGAGGCGGTGAAGATCGTGGTGGTCGCCGTGCTGCTGCTGCTGGTTTTCAAGTTTTATAAAGGGCTGGTTCCGCTGGCCCTGATCGGTGGGTTGGCATGTGCGGCGCTGATATCCGGCGCGGCATTGCGGACTTTTGACGAAAAAGACAACAAGTAGGATTTGATGGAAATGGCTACCGAGCAAGCGCTGACACCTGCCGAATATATCGCGCATCATTTGACCTTCAATGCCAGGCATATCGGCGACGGCGGCTTCTGGACGCTGCACCTGGACACGCTGGTAACCTCGTGGCTGCTGGGCATCGTGGCGTTCGGTCTGCTGTGGTGGGTGGTGCGCGGCGCTACCGCCGGCGTACCGAACAAGCGGCAAGCCGTGGTGGAGTTGCTGGTGGAGTTTGTCGACGACCAGGTCAAGGGCATTTTCCACGGCAAGCGCCATCTGTTCGTTGCGCCGCTGGCATTGACGGTATTCGTCTGGGTGCTGCTGATGAATGCGATGGACTTCCTGCCGGTCGACATCATGGGCAAGTTCTACCATAACGTGCTCGGCCTGCATGCCTGGCGCAGCGTGCCTACCTCCGACGTCAACGCCACGTTCGCGCTGGCGCTGTCGGTATGGGTGCTGATGATTTTCTTCAGCATCAAGGTCAAGGGTGTCGGCGGCTGGATACATGAACTGTTCTGTTCCCCGTTCGGCGCTCATCCTCTGGTATGGCCGGCCAACTTCCTGTTCAATCTGATCGAATACGTTTCCAAACCGCTTTCCCATTCCCTGCGTCTGTTCGGCAATATGTACGCGGGCGAAATCATCTTCCTGCTGATCGGCATGTGGGCCGCAACCGGGCTGGCCGGTACTTTCTTCGGCGCGCTGCTGGGCGCCGGCTGGGCGATCTTCCACATCCTGATCGTCGTGTTGCAGGCGTTCATTTTCATGATGCTGACCGTCGTTTACATCGCGATGGCGCATGAGAGCCACTGATTTTTTCACAACCCTTAAGTTATAGCGAAAGGAAGTAAAGATGGAGAACCTGCAATATTTGGCCATGATTCAGGCTTACACGGGCATCGGCATCGGCCTGATCATCGGTCTGGGCGCTGCGGGTGCCTGTATCGGTATCGGTATCATGTGCAGCAGCTTCCTGGATGGCGCTGCCCGTCAACCGGAAATGATTCCTTCCCTGCAAGCCAAGGTGTTCCTGCTGCTCGGCCTGATCGACGCATCCTTCATTATCGGCGTGGGTCTGGCCATGATGTTTGCGTTCGCAAATCCTCTGCTCAGCGTGGTTGCACGCTAATTCTGGCATCTGGGCTGGCAAGACTAACAGCTAGGGAGCTGAAATGAACATTAATTTGACATTGCTTGCGCAAGCTTTGTCGTTTGCCATTTTGATCTGGTTTACGGTGAAGTTTATCTGGCCGCCATTGATGAATGCGGTCGAGGCGCGTCAAAAAACCATTGCGGATGGCCTCGCGGCAGGCGAGCGCGGCAAGCTGGATCTGGAGCTGGCCGCCAAGCGTGCAGCTCAGGAACTGCACGGCGCCAGGGAGCGGGCTTCGGAAATCATCGCGCAGGCTGAGAAGCGTGCCAGCGAGATCATCGAAGAAGCCAAGAACAATGCGAAGGCGGAAGGCAATCGCATCATTGTCGGCGCTAAGGCCGAAATCGATCAGGAAGTGAACCGTGCCAAGGAAGGTCTGCGTCAGCAGGTGGCGGAATTGGCGGTAAGCGGTGCGGAAAAGATCCTGCGCCGCGAGATCGATGCCAAGGCGCATGCAGACATGCTTACCGCAATCGCCAGGGAGCTTTGATCTATTATGGCTGAAGCGGTCACGATAGCTAGACCCTACGCCGTGGCGGTGTTCCGCCTGGCAAAGGAAAAGAACGCGCTGGTGCGCTGGTCGGAAATGCTCGCCTTCATCACGGCGGTGGCAAACGACGTGCAGATGCAGGCGCTGAACGACGACCCCCGTGTTCCCGCCGAGCAGGTGGAGCGCGTGTTTCTCGCCGTGGGCGGCGACAAGTTGGACGCGCAGGCGGCCAACCTCATCAAGTTGTTGGTCGAATATCGCCGGCTCGGCCTGCTGCCCGAGATTGCGCGCCTGTTCGAGGAATTCAAGGCGGCGGACGAAGGCGTAGTCGAAGCCGAAATCACGGCGGCGGCCCAGCCTGACGCTGCCCAGGTCAAGGCCCTGGTCAGCCAGCTCGAAGCCCGTTTCAAGCAAAAGGTCGTGGCGCACGTAAACGTGGACCCCGAAATTATCGGCGGCGTAAAGATTGTTGTCGGCGACACCGTCATCGACGCTTCGGTGCGTGGACGCCTCCAAGAGATGGCGTATACGCTGAAAGGTTAGGAGACTTAAATGCAGTTAACCACTTCTGAAATCAGTGAGCTGATTAAAAGCCGGCTGGAAAATTTTAATGCCAGCGCCGAGGCTCGTACGCAAGGCACCGTGGTCTCCGTGACCGACGGTATCGTGCGTGTGCACGGCTTGTCCGACGTGATGCAAGGTGAAATGCTGGAATTCCCGGGCAACACCTTCGGCATGGCGCTCAACCTGGAGCGCGACTCGGTCGGCGCCGTGGTGCTGGGCGAGTACGAGCACATCTCCGAAGGCGACACGGTCAAGTGCACCGGCCGCATTCTGGAAGTGCCGGTCGGCCCCGAACTGCTGGGCCGCGTGGTCAACTCGCTGGGTCAGCCGATCGACGGCAAGGGCCCGATCAATGCCAAGATGACCGACAAGATCGAAAAGGTTGCTCCCGGCGTAATCGCGCGCAAGTCGGTGTCGCAGCCGGTGCAGACCGGCCTCAAGTCGATCGACGCCATGGTACCGATCGGCCGCGGCCAGCGCGAGCTGATCATCGGCGACCGCCAGACCGGCAAGACCGCCGTCGCGGTGGACGCGATCATCAACCAGAAGGGCCAGGGCATCAAGTGCATCTATGTGGCGATCGGCCAGAAGGCTTCGACCATTGCCAACGTGGTGCGCAAGCTGGAAGAGCACGGCGCGATGGAATACACCATCGTCGTCGCCGCCTCCGCTTCCGAATCCGCCGCGCTGCAGTTCATCGCGCCGTACGCCGGCTGCACCATGGGCGAATACTTCCGCGACCGCGGCGAAGACGCGCTGATCGTCTATGACGATCTTACCAAGCAGGCTTGGGCCTATCGTCAGGTGTCGCTGCTGCTGCGTCGCCCGCCGGGCCGCGAAGCCTACCCTGGCGACGTGTTTTACCTGCACTCACGCCTGCTGGAGCGTGCTGCGCGCGTCAACGAAGATTACGTCGAGAAGTTCACCAACGGCGAAGTCAAGGGCAAGACCGGTTCCTTGACCGCGCTGCCGGTGATTGAAACCGCGGCCGGCGACGTGTCCGCATTCGTGCCGACCAACGTGATTTCGATTACCGACGGCCAGATCTTCCTGGAGTCCGACCTGTTCAACGCCGGTATCCGTCCCGCGATCAACGCCGGTATTTCGGTGTCCCGCGTCGGCGGCGCCGCACAGACCAAGGTGATCAAGAAGCTCGGCGGTGGCGTGCGTCTGGCGCTGGCCCAGTATCGCGAACTGGCTGCGTTCGCGCAGTTCGCTTCCGACCTGGACGAGGCGACCCGCAAGCAGTTGGAACGCGGCCGTCTCGTGACCGAGCTGATGAAGCAGGTGCAATACGCGCCTATGAGCGTGTCCGAAATGGCGGTATCGCTGTATGCGGCTAACGGCGGCTATCTGGACGACGTGCCGGTGAACAAGGTGTTGGCGTTCGAGTCGGCACTGATTTCGTTCCTGAAGTCCAAGTACAAGAGCCTGATGGACAACATCGAATCCACCAAGGATCTGAGCGGCGACGACGACAAGGCAATGGCCGCCGCGATCCAGGATTTCAAGGCGTCTAACGCCTACTAAGCCCGGAGGCCCGAATGGCTGGCAGCAAGGAAATTCGAACCAAGATCAAGAGCGTGGAAAACACGCGCAAGATCACCAAGGCCATGGAGATGGTGGCGGCATCCAAAATGCGCAAGGCGCAGGAACGGATGCGCGCCGCCCGCCCCTATGCCGAAAAAATACGCAATGTCGCAGCGCACTTGTCGCATGCGCATCCGGAATACAAGCATGCTTTCCTGGTGGCACGCGAAACCGTCAAGAACGTCGGCATGATCGTGATCACTTCCGACAAGGGCTTGTGCGGCGGGCTCAACACCAATGTGTTGCGTCTTTCGCTCAACAAGATGCGCGAGTGGGAAGCGGAAGGCAAGCAGGTATCGGTATGCGTGGTTGGCAACAAGGGCCTGGGCTTCATGACGCGTGTGGGCGGCGATGTGCGCTCGCAGGTTACGGGGCTGGGCGATGCGCCGCATATGGACAAGCTGATCGGACCGGTCAAGGTGATGCTGGATGCCTATATCGCCGGCGAAATCGATAAGCTCTACGTCTGCTATACCCGCTTCATCAATACCATGAAGCAGGAGCCCGTGATTGAGCAGTTGTTGCCGTTGTCCGGCGACACGCTGGGCAGCGCCGAAGGCTACTGGGATTACATCTACGAGCCGGACGCCAAGGAAATCATCAACGAGTTGATGATCCGCTACATCGAATCGCTGGTGTTCCATTCCGTGGCGGAAAACATGGCTTCCGAGCAGAGCTCGCGGATGGTGGCGATGAAGGCGGCTTCCGATAACGCGAAGAATGTGATCGGCGAACTGAAGCTGGTCTACAACAAGGCGCGCCAGGCTGCGATCACCAAGGAAATTTCCGAGATTGTCGGGGGCGCAGCCGCCGTTTAACGGTGTCGCGGCAATGCGCGAGTTAACGAATTAAGCGTGCAAACGAAATTCAAGATAGACGGGAAATCAACATGAGTTCTGGAAAAATTGTTCAGTGTATTGGCGCGGTGGTCGACGTAGAGTTCCCGCGCGAAGCGATGCCCAAGGTATATGACGCGCTGGTTCTCGATACGGACAGCACCGGCAGCTTTGCCGAAGCCGGCCTCACGCTGGAAGTGCAGCAGCAGCTGGGCGACGGCGTGGTGCGGACCATTGCCATGGGTTCCTCCGACGGCCTGCGCCGCGGCATGGCGGTAAAAAACACCGGTAACCAGATCAGCGTCCCGGTGGGTCACGGCACGCTCGGCCGCATCATGGATGTGCTGGGCCGCCCGATCGACGACGCAGGTCCGGTAGAGTGCGAGGAAAGACGCTCCATTCACCAGGCTGCACCCAAATTCGACGAGCTTTCCCCTTCCGTGGACCTGCTGGAAACGGGTATTAAAGTTATCGACCTGGTCTGCCCGTTCGCCAAGGGCGGCAAGGTCGGCCTGTTCGGCGGCGCCGGCGTAGGCAAGACCGTGAACATGATGGAGTTGATCAACAACATCGCCAAACAGCATGCCGGTCTATCGGTGTTCGCCGGCGTGGGCGAGCGTACCCGCGAGGGCAACGACTTCTACCACGAAATGAAGGACTCCAACGTTCTGGACAAGGTGGCGATGGTGTTCGGCCAGATGAACGAGCCGCCGGGCAACCGTCTGCGCGTGGCGCTGTCCGGCCTGACCATGGCCGAGAAGTTCCGCGACGAGGGCCGCGACATCCTGTTCTTCGTCGATAACATCTACCGTTATACCCTGGCCGGTACCGAAGTGTCCGCGCTGCTGGGCCGCATGCCTTCCGCGGTGGGCTACCAGCCGACGCTGGCCGAAGAAATGGGCCGCCTGCAGGAGCGCATCACCTCCACCAAGGTGGGCTCGATTACCTCGATCCAGGCCGTGTACGTGCCTGCGGACGACTTGACCGACCCGTCCCCGGCAACCACCTTCCTGCACCTGGACTCCACCGTGGTGCTGTCGCGCGATATCGCTTCGCTGGGCATCTACCCTGCCGTTGACCCGCTCGACTCCACTTCGCGCCAGCTCGATCCGCTGGTGGTGGGCGAAGAGCACTACAACGTCGCCCGCGCCGTGCAGACTACGTTGCAGCGTTACAAGGAATTGCGCGACATTATCGCGATTCTGGGCATGGACGAACTGTCTCCCGAAGACAAGCTGGCCGTGGCGCGCGCGCGTAAAATCCAGCGCTTCCTATCGCAGCCGTTCTTCGTGGCCGAAGTGTTCACTGGCTCTCCCGGCAAGTACGTTCCGCTCAAGGAGACCATCAAGGGCTTCAAGGGCATCGTCAACGGCGACTATGACCATCTGCCTGAACAGGCGTTCTACATGGTGGGCGGCATCGATGAAGCCGTCGAAAAAGCCAAGACCCTGTAATAGCAGAGGGATAGGAAGATTATGGCAATGACGATCCATGTAGACGTGGTAAGTGCTGAAAAGTCGATCTTCTCCGGGCTGGCCGAATTTGTGGCCGCACCGGGGGTGATGGGCGAACTCGGCATTTATCCGCGCCACGCACCGCTAATCACCCGCATCAAGTCCGGTGCGATTCGCCTCAAGCTGCCGGACCAGGTGGAGGAAGAAGTGTTTTTCGTCTCCGGCGGGATGCTTGAGATTCAACCGGGGGTAGTGACCGTGCTGGCCGATGTGGCGATGCGCGGTCACGATATCGACGAAGCCAAGGCGCTGGAAGCCAAGGCTGCCGCGGAAGAGGCGATGCGCAACAAATCGTCCGAGATCGACTATGCACGTGCGCAGGCTGAGTTGGCGGAAGCGGTCGCGCAGATTGCGACTATCGAGAAACTTCGCAAGAAAAGTCACTAATTCAGTTGGTTATGAACTTTTCAAAGGCAGCCAGCGGCTGCCTTTTTTGTTTTATACTTAGCTCATGTCCATCAAACAGCTCAATATCGTGATCCTTGCTGCCGGCAAGGGCACACGCATGCATTCGGATTTACCCAAGGTACTGCACCCGCTCGCCGGGCAACCCCTGCTCCGTCATGTGCTGTCTACCGCCCGCAAGCTGGCTCCATCCAAAGTGTGCGTGGTATACGGTTATGGCGGAGAAATCGTGCCCAACAGCATAGAACCGGAAGGTATCGCCTGGGCCCGGCAGGAGGAACAGAACGGCACCGGACATGCAATGCAGCAAGCGCTTCCGCATCTGCAGGACGATGCCGTGGCGCTGGTGTTGCTGGGTGATGTGCCGCTGGTCGAGGTAAGCACCTGTCAGGCGGTATTCGATCGGGCAGCTCAAGGGCAGCTGGCGCTGCTGACGATGGAGAAATACGATCCGACCGGCTATGGGCGCGTTATTCGCAATGCGGATCGCACGGTGAACGCAATAGTGGAGCACAAGGATGCCAGCGAAGAACAGCGCCGCGTACGCGAAGTGAACACTGGCATTATGGCGATGCCGGTCGCACTGCTGTCCGGGTGGCTGGCGCGCCTGACCAACGATAACCGGCAGCGCGAATACTATCTGACCGATATCGTCGGCATGGCGGTAGCGGACGGCATCCCGGTATCCAGCGTGCAGGTCAGACACGAGCATGAAGCTTTGGGCATCAATAGCAAGGCGGATCTTGCCCAGGCGGAGCGTATCTATCAAACCCGCCAGGCCGAGAGACTGCTGAACGCAGGCATCACATTGGCCGATCCGGCGCGCCTGGACGTGCGTGGAGAACTGCACTGCGGCCGCGATGTGGCGATCGACGTCAATTGTGTATTCGAGGGCAAGGTCACGCTGGAGGCAGACGTGTGCGTAGGCGCGCATTGCGTAATCCGCAACTCGACCATTGCCGCGGGAACACGGATCGCCCCGTTCAGCCATATCGACGAAGCGAAGATAGGGCCGGAATGCCGCATTGGACCTTATGCCCGCATCCGGCCAGGCACCGAAATCGGCGCACATGCACATATCGGCAATTTCGTCGAAATCAAGAATAGCGTGGTCGATAGCGCCAGCAAGATCAATCACCTGAGTTATATAGGCGACAGCACGATAGGCAAGGACGTCAATATCGGCGCCGGTACCATCACCTGTAATTACGATGGGATCAACAAACATCGCACGGTAATCGAAGACGGCGCCTTCATCGGCTCCGATACGCAACTGGTTGCGCCGGTGACGGTGGGAGCCCGCGCGACCGTCGGCGCCGGGTCGACGATCACCAAAAATGCGCCGGCGGACCAGCTCACGCTATCGCGCGGCAGACAGGTCACTATTTCCGGCTGGAAAAGGCCGGCAAAAACAGTGAAAGGCAAATGAAAGATGGCGGCGGGTAATATGCTGCAGACAGCTTACATCATTCATTTTTCATTACTCGGCGGGTTATAACCATGTGCGGAATTGTCGGTGCTATTGCAGGGAACGATGTCGTTCCAATTCTTGTTGATGGACTGAAAAGGCTGGAATATCGCGGCTATGATTCAGCCGGGGTGGCGGTACTGATGGACGGCGGCATCCGCCGTGTGCGCAAGATCGGCCGCGTAGCGGAAATGGAACGCGCTATCGGCGAAGCGCACCTGTCTGCGCATCTCGGCATCGGCCATACCCGTTGGGCCACGCATGGCGGCGTTACCGAACCCAATGCCCATCCGCATGTATCGGGCGACCTGATCGCCGTGGTGCACAACGGCATCATCGAAAACCATGACAGGGAACGCGCCCGGCTGCAGGCACTGGGCTATGCATTCGAATCGCAGACCGATACCGAAGTCATCGCCCACCTGGTGCATTATCATTACCTGCAATCGCGCGATTTATTCAAAGCGGTCGGCCAAGCGTTGAGCCAGCTGCAGGGCGCCTATGCGATCGCGGTGATGGCGGCGGACCAGCCGGAGCGCCTGGTGTGCGCCAGGATGGGCTGTCCGCTGCTGATCGGGTTGGGAGAAGGCGCGCACTACGTGGCTTCCGACGTTTCCGCGCTGCTCGCTGCGACGCGGCGCGTGATCTTCCTGGAAGAAGGCGATATCGCCGAGCTGCAACGCGACGGCCTGCGTATCGTCGATCACAACGGCGAGGCGGCGGAGCGGGAGGTACATTTGTCGGATGTGTCGATTGCTTCGCTGGAGCTCGGCCCATACAGCCATTTCATGCAGAAGGAAATTCACGAGCAGCCCAAAGCCATCTCGGACACCATCGATCAGGTGATCGAGGAAGGCTTTTCTCCGGCCGCGTTCGGCTCGAATGCAGAACAGATCCTGAAGGATATCGAAGGCATCCAGATACTGGCTTGCGGCACCAGCTACTACGCGGCGATGGTTGCGCGCTACTGGCTGGAATCCATCGCCGGTATCCCCGCCAATGTCGAGATAGCCAGCGAATATCGCTACCGCGAAGTGGCAACCAATCCCAAATACCTGGTGGTGACGCTATCACAGTCCGGCGAAACGCTGGATACGATGGAAGCACTCAAGTACGCGGTAGCGCTGGGCCAACAAGCCACGCTGTCGATCTGCAATGTACGCGAAAGCGCGATCCCTCGTGCCAGCCGCATGGTGTTCTACACGCGGGCCGGCGCCGAGATAGGCGTGGCGTCGACCAAGGCGTTCACCACGCAACTGGTCGCACTGTTCATCCTGTGCGTCGTTATCGCCAAGCTGCGCGGCCGTATCGACGTTGCGAAAGAAGCGGAATACCTGGACGCGCTGCGCCATCTGCCGGGCAGCGTGCAGCATGCACTGAACCTGGAACCGCAAATCCAGCTGTGGGCGGAGCGCTTTGCCGAGAAGTCGCACGCGCTGTTCCTGGGGCGCGGCGTGCATTACCCGATTGCGCTGGAAGGCGCGCTGAAGCTGAAGGAAACCTCTTATATCCACGCCGAAGCCTATCCCGCCGGCGAGTTGAAACACGGCCCCTTGGCATTGGTGGACCAGGAGATGCCGGTGGTGGTGATCGCCCCTAACGATGCGCTGCTGGAAAAAGTGAAATCCAATATGCAGGAAGTGCATGCCCGTGGAGGCGAGCTGTTCGTGTTCGCCGATCTCGACAGCCATTTCGGCGAGCAACAAGGCATACACGTGATCCGCACCCCGCGCCACGTAGGCGTGTTGTCGCCGGTGGTGCACGCCATTCCCGTACAGTTGCTGGCTTACCACACCGCACTGATTCGCGGCACCGATGTGGATAAGCCGCGTAATCTGGCAAAATCAGTCACCGTAGAATAGGGCCGGCCCAATGTCAGTTGTCGCAGTGTTCAACCAGAAGGGCGGGGTCGGCAAGACCACCACCAGCCTCAATCTTCTCGCTGCACTGGCGCAGCGCGGGCGATTCCCGCTGGGCATAGACCTCGACCCTCAGTCGCACCTGACGCTATCCTGCGGCATCAAGTCCCTGCCCAGTTCCGACACCGTCTATGCTTTCTACAGCGAAAACAAGCCGCTGTCGCAACTGATGCGCGAACTGCCCAGCGGCGCGCACATCATTCCGGCGCACATGGAGTTGTTCAAGGTCGATTCTCTGTACGGGCGCAACCCCAACATCACCAGCCAGTTAAAACGCGGCTTGACGCAGGAACTGCTGCCGGACGAAATGATTCCGGTGGTGATCGACTGCTCGCCGATGCTGGGCGTATTGTCGCTGAATGCGGTATTTGCCGCGCAGCGCCTGCTGATCCCGGTGTCGGCCGATTATCTGTCGATGCAGGGCGTCAACCGGCTGGACGCCGCGCTGCGCGTACTGGAGAAGCCGCTCGGCAAACGTATCGACCGCCGCATCGTGGTCACGCGCTTCGATTCGCGGCGGAGGCTGTCATATGACATCTACGACAAGCTGCGCGAACACTACGGCAAGGATTTGTGCGAGACGCGCATCGCCGAAACCGTCAGCCTGGCGGAAAGCCCGGTGCACGGGCGCGACGTGTTTACCTTCGCACCGCATGGCCAGGGGGCCAAGGATTACAACGCGCTGGCGGAAGAATTGATCGGTAGCGGGTTTTTCAATCCGGCTTAAACGCCATTATTCCAGGCTGCATATCCACCCGCCCGGCAAAACCGGATCACAGCCAATCCCAATCCGGACGCGGCTTGTGCGGAGCCTTTTTCATCGCCCGGTCCCATAGCGGCGCAGGCAGCAGTTTCATCAGCCGCCCTACCAGCGCCATCTGCCAAGGCAGGATAACGTAGCGGCGTTTCTTTTCAATGGCATGTGCCATTTTGGCGGCGGCGATGTCTGCGTCCATCAGGAAGGGCATCGGATAAGGATTCACATCCGTCATCGGCGTTTTGATGTAGCCGGGGCAAATGGTGATGACGCCGATGCCGGAGCTGGCCAACTCCACGCGCAGCGCTTCCAGGTAGGCGATCGCGGCGGCCTTGGAGGCGCTATAGGCGCCGGCGCCGGGCAGTCCGCGCAAACCGGCGACGCTGGCGATGCCGGCCAGGGCGCCTCCACCCCGCTCTTTCATGGCTTTGATGAACGGCTGAAAGGTATGGACCAGCCCCAGCACGTTGGTGTCCAGGATGGCGCGGAACGCGGCCAGATCTTCAGCGTGTTCGGTGAGAGTCCCGCGACTGACGCCGGCGTTGGCGATGACGAGATCGGGTGGTCCGTACTTATCGATGAAATCCTGCGCCGCCTGCTGCAAGGCAGCGGCGTCGCGCACATCCAGAATATAGGCGCTGCAATCGCAATCGAGGCCGGCCACCACCGCATCGAGCCGCGCGCGGTCGCGTCCGGCGAGGCCGAGCTGCGCGCCTTTAACTCCATAGTGGCGGGCCAGTGCGGCGCCGATGCCGCTGGAGGCGCCGGTAATAAAAACCCGCCGGGCCAGGGCGGGTTCGGAAGGAAATGGCTGAACGCGCATTAGCGTTTCTGGGTTTTTTCCTGGCGCACGCGGTCGATCAGGTACTCCACCACCTTGAGCGCTTCCTCGTTGCCGCCGGCCAAAGTGCTGGAGGTGAGGTAGCGGCCTTCGACGATCAGCGACGGCACGCCGGTCGCGCCGGAAGCGCGGAACATCTGTGCTGCACGCATCACTTTGGTGTTGACCGAGAACGAGTTGTAGGTTTCTTCCACCTTTTTGCGGTCGAGGCCGCCTTGCTTGGTGATCCAGTCGATAATCGCGGCATCGTTGTCGGGCCTGAGCGCGCGTTGCTTATGCACGGCATCGAACAATGCGACATGCAGTTTCTCGGCGACGCCCAGCATTTCCATCGCGTAATAGGCCTTGGCCATCGGCGCCCAATCGGGGCGCGCGATGCCGGGTACGCGCTTGAATTCGACATCCTTGGGCAGTTTCTTCACCCAGACCGCAAGCGTGGGTTCCAGCTGGTAGCAATGCGGGCAGCCATACCAGAACAGCTCCACGATCTCGATCTTGGCGGGGTTGTCGGTGGGGATGGCCTGCTGCGTCTGCATAAAGTCGATGCCCGGCTGGGGCTCCGCGCAGGCAGTGGTAGCCAGCAACATCAGAAAGGCGGCGATGAACGATTTCATGTAAATTCCTTTGCTATTGGTCGGGGACAGTGTTGTGAATCTTGATCAGGTCGGCATTGAATCCGTTGCGCGCGAGCTCCGCGCGCGCCTTGTTGATCTCGTCGAGATTGGCCAGCGGGCCGACACGCACGCGATGCAGCACGCCCTTGTCGGGGATGTTGGCGGTCTGCACCACGGCTTCGAGCCCGATCAGTGCCAGCTTGGCCTTGGCATTGTCGGCTTCCTGCTCGGTCTGGAACGCGCCTACCTGCAGGAAATAGTTTTCGTCTGCAGGTTTGTCTGCGCCTTGCGGCTGCTGCTGGGTGGCCTGCTTCACCTCCTGTTCGGTGACCGGCGATTCGGAGCCGGTCAGGATGCCGTAAAAAGTGAAGCGGTCTTCCTTCTTTGGTTGGGCGGCTTGGGTGGTATTTGCGGAAGGTTGTATCGTCGCCTGCTTGGTTTCCTTATTCGTCGGCTTTTCGCTTGTGGCGATATCCGGCGCAGGATGAGCTTTTTCCTGGAATGCGCTGCCGCCGTGCTTGACGAAAACCGCAACGCCTACCGAAGCCCCGATGCCGAGCAGCAAGCCGATCAGCAGCCCGGAAAAAAACGGATGGCTGTTTCCGGCGGATTTGGTTTTGGGGGCTGGTTTATAGTCTTTGCTCATTACATTTTCTCCGGCGCGGTAACGCCAAGCAGATCGAGGCCGGAACGCAGCACCTGGCGTGTGGCCAGAATTAAAGCCAGGCGTGCGAGTTTCAATGATTCATTTGCTACTAGGAACTGCTGGGCGTTGTAATAGCTGTGCAGATCACCGGCAAGATCCTTGAGATAATAAGCCACCACGTGAGGCGCGAGTTCCCGTGCCGCATTTTCCACTACTTCGGGAAATTCCGACAGGCGTTGCAGCAATGCCTGTTCGTGTTCTGTAGTCAGCGGACTGAGATCGGCATGCCGGAGCATGTCGATATTGCCGCCCCATTGTTCCATTACGCTGCAAATGCGGGCATGGGCGTACTGGATGTAGTACACCGGGTTGTCGTTGGTCTGGGCACGCGCCAGGTCGATGTCGAACACCAGTTGCGAATCGGCACGGCGCGCGGCCAGAAAATAGCGCGTGGCATCGCAGCCGACTTCGTCGATGAGGTCGCGCAGCGTGACGTAGCTGCCGGCGCGTTTGGAAATTTTTACTTCTTCGCCGCCGCGCATCACCGTCACCATCTGGTGCAGCACGTAGTCCGGCCAGCCCTGGGGAATGCCGATGCCGAGCGCCTGCAGCCCGGCACGCACGCGGGTGATCGTGCTATGGTGATCGGCGCCCTGTTCGTTGATGACGCGCTCGAAGCCGCGGTTCCATTTGTCGACGTGATAGGCCACGTCGGGTACAAAATAGGTATAACCGCCCTCGCGCTTCTTCATCACGCGGTCCTTGTCGTCGCCGAAGTCCGTCGACCGCAGCCACAGTGCATCGTCCTGCTCGTAGGTGTGGCCGCTGGCAACGAGTTTCCGTACCGTCCGCTCCACCTTGCCGTCGGTGTAGAGCGCGGACTCCAGCGAGAACACGTCGAAGCGCACGCCGAACGCGCGCAGGTCGAGATCTTGCTCGCGGCGCAGGTAAGCCACGGCAAAATGACGGATCGCAGCGGTATCCTCGGGATCACCGGCGCCGATGACGTGTTGATCCTCGGCGTCAATTTTTGCTTTTGCCATGTAGGCATTGGCTACGTCGATGATGTAATCGCCGCGATAGCCGTCTTCCGGCCACGCCGGGTCTTCCGGCGTGAGGCCCTTGCAGCGCAATTGCACGGATAGCGTCAGATTGTCGATCTGCGCCCCGGCATCGTTGTAATAGAATTCGCGGGTGACATCCAAGCCGGTTGCGGCGAGCAGGCGGCACAGGCAGTCGCCTACCGCCGCACCGCGCCCGTGGCCGATATGCAGCGGGCCGGTGGGGTTGGCGGAAACGAACTCGACCATCGCCTTGTGGCCCTTGCCGGTGGCGCTACGGCCGTATTGCTCGCCCTCGGCGAATATCTGCCGTACCACCGCGGTCATGGCGTCCGTCGCCATGAAGAAATTGATGAAACCGGCGCCGGCGATTTCCGTCCTGGCGATATAAGATGAAGGCGGCAGCGCCTTGAGCAACGCCTCGGCGATCGCCCGCGGGTTCTGGCGCAGCGGCTTGGCCAGCGTCAGCGCCAGATTGGTGGCGAAATCGCCGTGCTGGGCGGTTTTGGGGCGCTCGATGAGGATGGAGACGTCTTGCAGACTGGGCGCGACAGCTTTTGCCGCTTGGGCCAGCAATTCGGTAAGATGCGTTCTCAAGATGGGTTTTATATAAAAAGCGGTATTTTAACGTTTTCCTGCACTCGCTGCATTGCTATAACGCCCGGGCCTATCCTTTTGATGACAACCCTATGAGTATTTTGCGCGTGGCGCTGGACGTCCCGTTGGCGACGCTATTCGACTATCTCGACGGCGGCAGGCATGCCGAGGTCGGCAGCCGCGTGCTGGTGCCGTTCGGCCGGCGCCAGATCGCCGGCATCGTGCTGGAGAAACCAGAGCAGTCGCAGATGGCGCAGGAGCGCCTGAAGCCGGTGCTGGCTGTATTCGATGGTGAGCCCACACTCTCCGTAGAAACCATGCGGCTGGCCAGATTTTGTGCGGAGTATTACCACTATCCCGTGGGGCAGGCGGTGATGTCGGTGCTGCCGGGCCGGCTGCGCGACGTCAAGCCGGCTTTGCCGGAAATACAGATCGGCTATCGGCTGACCGATAGCGGCCGCCATGTCGGCATTGATGCCTTGCCCAAACAGGCGCTGCTGCAACGGAAATTGTGGCTGGCGCTGGCGCAGGCCGAGGCGCTGGACCAGGCGGCGCTGGCGCAACTGGCGGCAGGCTGGCGCGGCGCGTTCAAAGTATTGCGGGCCAAGGGCTGGGTCGAGGCGGTGCAACTGGATGCCCCCCTGCCCCCGCCCGTCCCGTTCCAGCCCGTCCCGCCGCCGACGCTCAATGCCGACCAGCAGGCCGCCGTGGACGCCATCGGGGCGCAGCTGGACGGTTTTGGCGTGTGGCTGTTGTACGGCATTACCGGCAGCGGCAAGACTGAGGTCTATATGCGCCTGCTGCAAGCAGCGCTGCAGCAACAAAACGCCCAGGTGCTGGTGCTGGTGCCGGAAATCAACCTCACGCCGCAGCTGGAAGGCCGCTTCCGCGCCCGTTTTCCCGGCGAGACGATAGTGGCGCTGCACAGCCAGATGAGCGATGGCGAGCGGCTGCGCAACTGGCGACTGGCCGAATCCGGGCGCGCCCGCATCGTCATCGGCACCAGGCTGTCGGTATTCACGCCGATCCCGCATCTGAAGCTGATCGTGGTCGACGAGGAGCACGACGCCTCATACAAGCAGCAGGACGGCATGCGCTATTCGGCGCGCGATGTGGCCGTGATGCGCGCCAAGCAGGCGGGCATTCCCGTGGTGCTGGGCTCCGCCACGCCGGCGCTGGAGACCTGGCACAACGCCCAGGCCGGCCGCTACCGGCTGCTGACGCTCACGCAGCGCGCGGTGGCGCAGGCGCAATTGCCGGACATCGTCTGTCTCGACGCCAAGACCCCGCTGCTGCGCGACGGCCTCACCCCGGCGCTGATCAATGCGCTGCGCGAGCGGCTGGAACGTGGTGAACAGAGTTTGTTATTCATCAACCGTCGCGGTTACTCACCGGTATTGTTGTGTTCGGCCTGTGCCTGGGTAGCGCCCTGCCACCGCTGCAGCAGCCGGCTGGTGGTGCATCTGCGCCAGCGTCGTCTCAAATGCCACCACTGCGGGCACGAGGAACGCATGCCGCTGCAATGCCCAAGCTGCGGCAATCCCGACCTGCACCCCGCAGGCCAGGGCACCCAGCGGCTGGAGGCCACGCTGGCCGAGCTGTTCCCTGAAGCCCGTATCCTGCGCGTCGACCGCGACAGCACCCGGCGCAAAGGCGCGCTGGAAGGCATGATGACGGAAGTGCACGGCCAGCGCGTGGACATCCTGGTCGGCACGCAAATGCTGGCCAAGGGCCACGATTTCCCCAATCTCACGCTGGTGGGCGTGGTGGATACCGACAGCGCGCTGTTCAGCCCGGACTTCCGCGCCGCCGAACGCCTGTTCGCGCAGCTGATGCAGGTGGCGGGCCGCGCCGGCCGTGCCGACAAGCCCGGCCAGGTGCTGATCCAGACTGCTTTTCCGGACCACGCGCTATTCCACGCGCTCAGGCGCCACGACTATGCCGAATTTGCCGCCACACTACTCAATGAGCGGCAGATGGCGGGCTTTCCACCCTATTGTTTCCAGGCGCTGCTGCACGCCGAGGCTAATCATTTCGAGCCGGTGCGTGACTTTTTGAACGATGCTGTCGATCAAGCTCACAATTTCGCGCACAGCGTCACCGTCTACGACCCCGTCCGCCCCGCCCTTGCCCGCCTCAAGGGCATGGAACGCGCACATTTATTGATACAGGCCGAAAGCCGGGCGGCTTTGCAGGGCTTTTTGCAGAGCTGGGTACCGCTGCTTGCCAAACATAAGCTGGCAGGCAAGCTCAGGTGGAGTGTGGAGGTCGATCCGCTGGAGGTTTGATGCTGCACAAGATGATGGCATCGAGTTTGCAAATCGCGTAAATTACGACCCCATGCCAAGAATATTCGACAACATTGACCAGCGTCTGCTGGATGCTCTTCGCGCTACTCTCACAGCTTCACAACGAGCAGACTTTTGTATTGGTTACTTTAACCTGCGTGGCTGGCGGGCGATTGACGATCTGATTGAGAATTGGCGGGGCGATGCCGGTCAGGTCTGCCGTGTGCTGATCGGCATGCAACGTCCCCCGCAGGATGAAGTCAAAGCGCTTTACCAGCTTGCCGACTCCGACGATCTGATCGACAACGCCCGCGCCAGCGACATCAAGCACAAGTTTGCGGCACAACTTCGCGAACAGATCACATTTGGCCTGCCGACTTCTGCCGATGAAAAAGGCCTGCAACGGCTCGCCAGACAATTGCGCGAGGGCAAGGTACAAGTCAGATTGTTTCTGCCTTACCCACTCCACGCCAAGCTCTACCTGCTGTTCCGTGAAGACGCCAACAACCCGGTCACCGGCTTCGTAGGCAGCAGCAATCTCACATTTTCCGGCCTCTTCAAGCAGGGCGAGTTGAATGTCGACGTGCTGGATCACGATGCCGCCAACAAGCTCAGCGCATGGTTTGACGACCGCTGGTGCGACCGCTGGTGCCTGGATATTTCGGCGGAGTTGGCCGGGGTCATCGAAACCAGTTGGGCGCGCGAGACGCTGGTGCCGCCGTATCACATCTACCTAAATATGGCCTACCACCTGAGCGTGGAGGCGCGTGCCGGTTTGAGCCAATTCAGGCTGCCTGTCAGGTTTGAAGAAGAACTGTTTGAGTTCCAGAAAGCCGCCGTCAAGATTGCCGCGCGCCACTTGCACCGCCGGGGCGGTGTCATCATCGGCGACGTGGTAGGGCTGGGCAAAACCATGATGGCAACCGCTCTGGCACGCATGGTAGAAGATGATCTCAACTTCGAGACTCTCATCATCTGCCCCAAGAATCTTGTACCGATGTGGGAAAAGTACCGCGAACAATATGGCTTGCGCGGCAAAGTGCTGTCGCTGACTGAAGTTACTCACAAAACCCGCGGCCTCAAAGACCTCAAGCGCTATCGGCTGGTGCTAATTGACGAAAGCCACAACCTGCGCAACCGCGAAGGCCGCCGGTACAAGGCGATTGCAGATTACGTCAAGGAATGCGATGCCAAGGTCATCCTGCTCACTGCCACGCCATACAACAAAACCCTGACCGATCTTTCCGCCCAGTTGCGGTTGTTTGTGGAAGAAAAGCAGAACATTGGCGTGCGGCCAGAACATTTCATGCGGCTTAAGGATATGACTGACGCGCAGTTTGAACGCCAGTACCAATGTCCGCCGCATTCCATCCTCGCCATGGAAAAAAGCACAGAACTGGATGATTGGCGTGAATTGATCCGCCTGTACATGGTGCGCCGCACCCGCAGCTTCATCCTTCAGCACTATGCCCAGCCGGATGATAAAGGCCGTCGTTACCTTGAACTACGCAATGGAGAAAAACGCTACTTTCCCAATCGCAAACCCGTTTCGCTCAAGTTTGCCGTGGATGAAAACGACCCTGGCGACCAGTATGCCAAGCTGTATTCGGTGGAGGTGGTGGACGTCATCAACCGCCTGCACCTTTCGCGCTACGGATTGGGCAGCTACGGCAATCTGGTGGCACTCAAAGCCGCCACGCCTGCCGAGCGCAAGCAGATGGATGACCTGGGCAAGGCGGGCAAACGGCTGATCGGCTTTTGTCGCACCAACCTGTTCAAGCGGCTCGAATCCAGCGGCTTCTCTTTTCTACAATCCATCGAGCGGCATATCCTGCGCAATCAGGTGTATCTCTACGCCATCGATCACGGGCTGGCCATTCCCATTGGCACCCTTGATGCGGGCATTCTCGATGCTGACCGCTTTGACGAAGATGCCGAAGGCTTGAAGATGGAGCAGGAAGACTTGCTCGACGGCATCACCGAGGAGGCCGAAGATGAAACCACCAGTCAGGCCGAGACTATCTACAAGCAGTATTCCGAGATTTACGCCAAACGCTTCAAATGGGTAAGCTCCAAACTGTTCAGACAAGACTTGCGCGACCACCTGGCGCAGGACATCAACGCACTGTCTGATCTCATCAATGGTTACGGCATCTGGCAACCCTCCCAGGATAAAAAACTCGCCGAATTGCTCCGCCTGCTCAAACAGACGCATCCCAAGGAAAAAGTGCTGGTGTTCACCCAGTTTGCCGATACTGCGCGTTATCTGGGGCGCAGCCTGCAACAGCATCAGCTGGGGCATCTGGCCGTGGTCACCGGTGCATCCGCCGATCCTTACGCCGTCGCCTGCCGTTTTTCGCCGCAATCCAACGATGCGCAAATCAAGAAGGACGAACAACTACGCGTGCTGATTTGTACCGATGTGTTATCCGAAGGCCAGAACCTGCAGGATGCTGCTATCGTGGTTAATTTTGACCTGCCTTGGGCCATCATCCGCCTCATCCAGCGTGCCGGGCGTGTAGACCGCATCGGACAGCAGGCTGAGGATATTCTGTGCTACTCCTTCCTCCCCGCCGATGGCGTCGAGCGCCTGATACAGCTCCGTTCCCGCATTAACCAGCGCCTGTATGAAAACGCCGAAGTGGTCGGCACCGACGAATCTTTTTTTGAAGATGAAGATGCCGAAGCCCTGCGCAAGCTCTCCAGCCAAAGCACCGGCGCGCTGGACGACAAGGATGACGAAGTCGATTTAGCCTCCTACGCCTGGCAAATCTGGAAAACCGCCACTGAGAATGATCCGGCACTGGCGCGGGAGATTGAATCCCTGCCACATGTCATCTATTCCGCCAAGGCATACAACCCCACCATCCAGAACCTCGTGGCGGATGCCCAGCCCGGTACGCTGGTGTATGTCAAATCGCCCGAAGGCAATGATCATCTGGCTTGGGTGAATGTCCAAGGCCGGGCAGTGACGGAATCGCAATTTACCATTCTGCGTGCCGCCGAATGCAAGCCGGATGAACCCGCAATGGAGCGTGAAGAGCACCACCATGAGTTGGTGGCAGCCGGGCTTCAACTAGCGGTAGCCCAGGACAAGGCCATCGGCGGCAGCCTTGGACGCCCCTCCAGCCCGCGCCGCAAGTGCTACGACCGGCTCAAGGAATACGCCCGCAGCCTGCGCGGCTCCCTGTTTGCCGATGACGAACTGGAACGAGCGCTGGATGACATCTATTCACGCCCGCTACTGGAATCTGCCGCCGACACCCTCAATCGCCTGATGCGCGGCGGGGTCAACGACGAGCAACTAGCCGATGCCGTCAAATCGCTGCGCGAAGAAGGCCAGTTGACCTATACCGAAGAAGAAAATGCCCAACGCGAACCCAAGATTGTTTGCTCAATGGGGCTGATTGGAAAATAAAAACATGAGCAAAATCGCCCAACAATTGCAGTCATTCCAGTTTGTCGAGTTATTCAACCAGTTGGGGTGGGATGCACTGCGGGTCGGCTTGGAAAAAGAAGTGGGAAGTGAAATTTATTCCCTGCGGCCCATTGCCCAGAAACGCGGCATCCAGATACTGCAATGCTTACCCGGCGGCGATGGTGCAATTCCCCCGTACGCCATCCGCCAGAAAATTGAACGCAAAGTCACGGCGGATGCGCGCGAGCATCTCATCATCTTTACCGATGCCGAGCAAACCCGGCAGATATGGCAATGGGTTTCCCGCGCCACAGGCCGCCCAACCCAATACCGTGAAGTCAAATGGCAAGCCGGGCAATCGACCGAACTGCTGGAGCAAAAACTCAAGGCCATTACCTTCGATCTGGATGAAGAAGAAGGCCTTACCGTATTCGGTGTGGCCGAACGCCTGCGCGGCGGATTCGACCGCGACAACGTTACCAAGAAGTTTTACAAGGTCTTCCAGACCCAGCGCGATGCGTTTCAGAAATTCATTGAGGGCATTCCGTCGGATGACCATCAGCGCTGGTACACAACGGTTGTCGTAGACCGCCTGATGTTCCTGTGGTTCTTGCAGGAAAAGTTTTTTCTGAACGGTGACAAACGCTATCTGCGTAACCGGCTCGATACCCATCTTGCCGCTAATCCCGGCGTCAGCTTTTACAAGAGCTTTCTCAGCCCCTTATTCTTTCGCGGCTTTGCCGAAGAACGTACCGAGGCCAACCGCGCTGCCATCGAAGCCGAATTCGGCAAAGTGCCCTACCTCAACGGCGGCCTGTTTGCCGAGCACGAACTGGAACGCGAATACGGCGAGGCCATCGATATTCCCGATACTGCATTCAGTTCGCTATTCGCGTTTTTCGACGAATGGGATTGGCACCTCGACGAGCGCCCACTGGCTTCCGGCAAGGAAATCAACCCCGATGTTCTCGGCTACATCTTCGAGAAGTTCGTCAACCAAAAGCAGATGGGGGCCTACTACACCAAGGAAGACATTACCGAATACATCGGCAAAAATACCATCATCCCCAGCCTGTTCGAAAAAGTACGTGCCGAACACACTGCTGCGTTCGATGCTCATGCCTGGCCGCTGTTGCAGGAAGACCCGCGCCGGTATGTCTACCCCGCCATGCTCCACGGCTTACCTCCCTCTCCCCTTGCGGGAGAGGGCCGGGGTGAGGGGTTATACCCAGCCGAAATCGCCAACGGTCTGGACACCCAAGCGCCCGATCTGCTGGAGCGCCGCAAACCCTGGAACAAAACCGCGGCCCCCAGCCACGGCCTGCCCACCGAAATCTGGCGCGAAACCATCGCCCGCCATAACCGTACCCGTGAAATCCTCGCCAAGCTGCAAGCGGGCGAAATCAACAGTGTGGCCGACCTCATTACCTACAACCTCAATATCCGCCAGTTTGCGCAGGATGTGATCGAGCGCTGCACTGATCCGGCTTTGCTGCGTGCTTTCTGGGTGGTGCTGGCGGGCAGGCTGCCGAGAAAGAGTCACGAAAAATTCCGCCACGGCATGAGTGTGCTCGATCCAACCTGCGGCTCAGGCGCGTTCCTGTTCGCGGCGTTGCAAATCCTCAAACCACTATATCAAGCCTGCCTCACTGCCATGAGCGGCACACTGCTCGATGCCGACATATCCCCCTCGCCCGCAAGCGGGAGAGGGGCCGGGGGAGAGGGGGCTTTAGCTAACATCGAAGAAATCGTCGAACGCTTTCATGCGGCCGCCGTGGACAGGGTGCGCGACTACGCCATCACCAAACACATCATCGTGCACAACCTGTACGGCGTAGACATCGAAACGCAAGCCACCGAAATCGCCAAGCTACGCCTGTTCCTCAAACTGGTGGCGCTGCTGGAGCCGGGCGACGCCATAGAGCCGCTGCCGGACATCGATTTCAACATTCGCGCCGGGAATACGCTGGTAGGCTACGCCAGCGAAAAAGAAACCGAACAGGCTGTGACGCAAGGCAAATTCGATTTCGATGACACTTGGGGCAAGATCAAAACCAAGTTGGTTGCTGTGGAACAAGCTTATAACAACTTCCAGATACAACAGGTGCAGCGCGGCGGGCATGTCACGGTAGAAGACAAAAGAGATTTGGGCGATCAGTTGCACGAACTGGAAGAAACGCTGAACACCCACCTGTGCCGCGAATATGGCAAAGATCCCAACAACGGCAAACAGTTTGCGGCGTGGAAAACCAGCCACAAGCCGTTTCACTGGTATGTGGATTTCTATCCCATCATGGCGGCGGGCGGGTTTGATGTGGTGATTGGGAATCCGCCGTATGTTGTTTTTCCAAGCAAGGATGTGCCATATAGCTGCTTGCCAAATCAGTATGCTTGCGAAGCTACCAAGAACCTTTACGCACTGGTGGCGGAGCGCTCAAAGCGTCTAATCGGAAGTGACGCGCCGGTTGGGCTGATTGTTCAGCTTACATCTATGAGTTCTGAGCGGATGACCGCAATGCAAAACTTGATGGCAAAAGATGCGCATGCATTTATTCTGCCATTCCCCCGTCGGCCAGCATCGGTTTTCGAGGGCGTCGAAATGCCCACGGCTATCTGGATTTCACTTCCAAACAAAAAATCTAGTTTCGTGTCCTCGTCAGTTCGACGTTTTTACACAGAAGAACGCAGTACAGCTTTAGAGGTAATAAAGCTTTACTCACATGCCGATCGACGATTTGGGTTCCGGGTGGCTAAAGTCGATTCTGATATTGCAGCAAATCTGTTATCTCGGTTAGAAGGGGCGAATGTCATCGCTTCCTTGGTAAGCAAGGATCCAAAGGGCCGCGTTTACTATCAGGAAGCTTGTCGTTATTGGGCAAAGGCCAGTGCATTTTCTCCAAGGTTTATTAGGAATGGTGAGACTGTTGAGCAGCCCCACGGACGAATCCTTAGCCTTGCAAATGAGCAAGCAACTGGATTTGTGAATTGCCTTCTCAATTCATCCCTTTTTTATTGGTATTACTCCACACTTGCCGACTGCGAGCACATCAACGACTCTTTGATTCAAACTTTTCCATTGCCACTACAATGGGCTAATACAGATTGGAATGCGATTTCCACCGTCATTGACAAGACCCTTTCATCGTCAGCGAAGCCTAGAACTATTCGTACAAAGCAAGGCCACTTGATTGAATACGACGAAATAAATGGAAAATCTGCGCATGATCAAGTTAACACCGCCGATCAAGCCCTAAGTAAGCTATTTGGGCTGTCCAACGAACAACTCGACTACATCATCAACTACGACATCAAATATCGCATGGGGCTGAACGGCGCCGAGGATGATGCCGATGATTGACTTCACACCCGCCCAAGCCGTGCCGCGCATTGCGGCCATGCTCGCCGCCCACGAGAGCCGCACTCTCGATTTCAAACGTGTTTCCGGCAAGATGGTGGGCAAGGCGCTGGAAACCATCTGCGCATTCGCCAATACCGAGGGCGGCATTCTGGCCCTGGGGGTGGCGGATGAAAAACAGGAGAGGGGTGCCGCCCGGCTTTATGGCGTCGAGGAAAACCCCGAAGCGCTGGACGAACTAACCCGCAAAGTCCGCACGCAGTTTAACCCGCCGATAGAGTTTATCAGTTTCACCCGGTTGCCTTGCACCATGCGCGACAGCAAGGCGGGCCATGTGGTGCTGGTGCGTACCGTCAAGAGCGACAAGGTACATTCCATCGTGGATGATGGCACCTGGACGCGGCTGGATGCGGGCAACAGAAATATGGCGGCAGCGGAGATTACCGAGCTTTCGTATCGGCGCGGGCTGCGCAGTGCAGAAAGCGAGTTGGTTCCAGTTCCGCTGGAATTGTTGGAGACCGACACTTGGCGCAGTTTTGTCGCGGCACGCGGATTGAGGAGCGGCAGCTTCGCAGAACAGTTACAGAAGATCGGCCTGGCATCGAAGGTGGGGCATGAAGTTCAGCCCACCCGCGCGGCCGTGCTGTTATTCGCCGATGAGCCGGGCAGTTTGCTGGCGGCCCAAGGTTCGCGCGCCGATATTCGCTTGATGGTGTATGACGGCAAGCAGGCCGTGCCGGGGGCTACGCCCAACCTGCGCAAGGCCCCCAAGGCGATTCGTGGCCCGGTAATCGAGCAGATCGATACCGCGGTGAAGATCGTGCTGGATGAACTTGCACAAGGGCTGATACTCTCCAGCAGCGGCTTCAAAACCAAGCATCTATACCCAGAACGGGTTGTAAAAGAGGCCATCGTCAATGCAGTCGTCCACCGCGACTATCGATTGAACCGCGATATTTTCATTCGCCTGTTCGATGATCGCATCGAGGTGGAAAGTCCGGGAGTGTTTCCGGGCAACATCACGCCTGCCAATGTTGATAAGGCCGGCTCGAAGGCGCGTAATCCGCTGATTGCGCAAAATCTGCGCGAATTTCCTGTTGCACCTAACATTGATGCGGGCGAGGGCGTGAAGATGATGTTTGCCGAAATGGCCCAGGCAAAGCTCTATCCGCCGCAATATCGCCAGAATACCGAGACTGCGATAGAGAGCGTGACCGTGACACTGCTGAATCTGGAGCGCCCCACAGTGTGGGATGAGGTGAGCCATTGGATTGATACCCACGGAGCGATTGCCAATGCTGATCTGTGCCAGATTGCTGGCGTACATACCCTGTCGGCCTCAAGAATGCTCAAAGCTTGGGTCGATCAAGGGGTCTTGGTGCCACTTCCAGACCGTGCCAAGCGCAATATGGCTTACACCAAGCCGACACAGCCGCCAGATCAGCAGAGTTTATTATCAGAGGCTAATGATAATAAACTTTAAAACTGATATTTATCATTATAAATCAGTCAGATGAAAAACAGTTTATTATCATCCTGGCAAAAAGATGGGGTGGTTTCAGGCGTCGGCAATGCAACATATCTGGAGCTACCCCTGACGGCGTTTTTTGCTTCCCGTCGCTGTTCTGGACGCGCCATACGCGCAGCCATGGATTGGTCAGTGCAACAGGCAAGCATCAAAACCCCGCTGATCGGTGGTTTTCATTCTCCGCTGGAACAGTCGGTTCTGGAGGTCATGCTCGCAGCGCAAGCGCCCGTGGTGGTTGTGATTGCCCGCAAATTACAGACAGCAAAACTACCGGCTAAATGGCGGACAGCTATCGAGGCTGGTAACCTGGCTGTCGTTAGCATTACTGACTATACGCAACGTCTGACAACCGAGGTGGCGATGCAACGCAATCATTGGGCGGCGCGCCATGCGTCGAAGATTGTTATTGCCGAAGATTCGTCTGGTGGAAGTTTGGCTGTGTGTGCTGCGCAATGGCGGCAGGACGGGTATCCAGTAGAGTATTTGGCGGGAGCTTGAAGCAGAGTCGCAAATACGAGATGTTTGCTTGCAGTTTTATCACATCCAAAAACGGAAAATCATGAAAATATGTTTTATATCAATGGGTTTTTATCACATTGGATAAATGGAATGACCGCCAACAAGTTTATATGAAAGGGTGTTCTCTTTGACCGATGCAATCAGGCATATCCGCTAGTTTATTATCTTTCGCTCCAGATAATAAACTCAGAAATTCTTGAAAACCACAAAAATTCAATAAGATAACAAAACCGTTATTATCACGACGCGTTTTGCCTGGCGTGACAGGGTATTAGTAGTGGACGCGGCGATTAGCTATCGTACTGTCGGCTGGGTGGCATTTAGCCCCGACCTAACCTGCTCTTTGCAGATTAGGTTTCACTGAAACGCGGGTAGTGTCTCAGTTTGAAATGCCCGTGCATGACCGGATGATAATACACGGGTAAAAATAAAAACCCGCCTCGGCGGGTAGATAATTTAGAATGCTTTTGGCAATCCAGCTTGTTTCATTATGCCGTTTGCCGTGTGTCTTGATTTAATGGTGTGGTCTACTGGAAAACTTTTATTAGTTATTGGACTAAACCATATTTCATGGTCGCCTTTGCCGTTACGCTTAAAATAGCACTTATGCTCGATCAATATATCCTTGACCGCGTCACTAAAGTTATTCATTTACGCGCAGAGGCGCGTGTGCGATCGCTTCGCGTTCTGTAACTAGCTTAAATGGAATGTCTCCATCTGGAAGGCCGTTTTCTTCCAGGAGCTCTGGGATCATATTGATAAGCTTTGCAAGAAGCAACTCTGTAGTGTCTGCCTCAGTAATAAGACCTGGTACATCATCGCTCGATGCTACCCATACCCCAGCTTCATCATCCCAGTCAGCGACGACTGTGATTTTTCTCATTTCAAACCCCATTCATAAAGTCTATCAGCTATATCGGAAGCTATTTTGACTGCTTTATTTTCTTAGAGTCTAACCTAATTGAATTTGGATGCAATAGCAAGTTTAGTAATTGGTAGTCTGCCAAGCTTAAACATGGTACTGGCGGCTGAGATTATGCACCGCTTCGATCATCACTCCGGCGTTTTCTGGCGGGGTGAATTGCGTAATGCCATGCCCGAGGTTAAACACATGGCCGCTGCCCTTGCCATGGCTGGCCAGGATATTGGCGACTTCACGTTCGATCGCCTGCGGGGTGGAAAGCAGAATGGCGGGGTCGAGGTTGCCCTGCAGCGCGACCTTGTCACCCACGCGCTTCCTGGCTGCGCCGATATCGATGGTCCAGTCCAGCCCGAGCGCATCGGCGCCGATGTCGGCTTGTGCTTCCAGCCATAGCCCGCCACCCTTGGTGAAGACGACGCTGGGTACGCGGCGGCCTTCGCGCTGCTTGGTCAGGCCGGCGACGATGCGTTCCATATAGGCCAACGAAAACTCGCGATAGGCGGCATGCGACAGCGCCCCGCCCCATGAATCGAAAATCATCACCGCCTGGGCGCCGGCTTCGATCTGGGCATTGAGGTAAGCGATTACCGCTTGCGTGGTCACGTCCAGGATGTGGTGCAGCAGGTCCGGCCGCTCGTAGGCCATTTTCTTGATGATGAGGAAATCGGTGCCGCCCTGGCCTTCCACCATGTAGGTGGCCAGCGTCCACGGGCTGCCGGAGAAGCCGATCAGCGGCACGCTGCCGTCCAGCGCATGGCGGATCTGGCTGACGGCGTCGATCACGTAGCGCAAATGGTTCATCGGGTCGGGCACGGTGAGGTCGCGGATTTCCCATTCGTCGCGCAGCGGGCGCTCGAACTTGGGGCCTTCGCCCTCGGCGAAATACAGGCCCAGGCCCATCGCATCCGGTATCGTGAGGATATCCGAGAACAGGATGGCGGCATCCAGCGGGAACCTGGCCAGCGGCTGCAGCGTGACCTCGGTGGCGTAATCCGGGCTTTTGCACAGACTTAAGAAACTGCCGGCGCGCTTGCGCGTTTCGTTGTACTCCGGCAGGTAGCGACCGGCCTGGCGCATCATCCAGACCGGGGTGTAATCGGTGGGCTGGCGCAACAGCGCGCGCAGGAAGGTGTCGTTTTTTAAGTTGACCATTTATTAACCGCCGATGAACGCCGATGAGCGCAGATAAACGCCGATGAATTCCCGGTTTTGTCTGCGCTCATCGGCGGTTGATTAAGATTTAACGGGGCAAGGTGCTGCTGCCCATCAGGAATTCGTCCACTGCCCTGGCGCACTGGCGGCCTTCGCGTATAGCCCACACCACCAGCGACTGGCCGCGGCGCACGTCGCCGGCGGCGAATACCTTGGGTACCGAAGTCGCGTAGGAATGCGCGCCGTCGGTGGCGGCCTTGGCATTGCCGCGTGCGTCCTTTTCCACGCCGAAGGCTTCCAGTATCTTGACCACAGGGTGGGTAAAGCCCATCGCCAGCAGCACCAGGTCGGCCTGCATGTCGAATTCCGAGCCGGGAATCTCGTGCATCTGGCCGTCTTTCCATTCGACGCGGGCGGCGATCAGTTTCCTCACCTGGCCGTTTTCGCCCTCGAAACGCTTGGTCACCACCGCCCAGTCGCGCTCGCAGCCCTCTTCATGCGAACTGGAAGTCCTCAGCTTGATCGGCCAGTTAGGCCAGGTCAGCGGACGGTTTTCCTGTTCCGGCGGCTGCGGCATGATTTCGAACTGGGAGATCGACGCCGCGCCGTGGCGGTTGGAGGTGCCGACACAGTCGGAACCGGTATCGCCGCCGCCGATCACCACCACATGCTTGCCTGCCGCACTGATCGGGTTGGGGCCGTCGCCGGCTACCGCCTTGTTCTGCGGGATCAGGAACTCCAGCGCGAAATGGATGCCGTTGAGTTCGCGCCCGGGCACCGCCAGGTCGCGCGGCTGTTCGGCACCGCCGGACAGGACCACGGCATCGAACTCCTTGAGCAGCTGCTCAGGCGTCACGGTTTGCTTGGCGTCATTAATGATGCCTGCGCCCGGCAATTCCTTGCCTACCCAGACACCGGTGCGGAATTCCACGCCTTCCGCCTGCATCTGCTCGATGCGGCGGTCGATGTGATGCTTTTCGAATTTGAAATCGGGAATGCCGTAGCGCATCAGGCCGCCGATGCGGTCGTTCTTCTCGAACACCACCACGTCGTGGCCGGCACGTGCCAGCTGCTGCGCGGCTGCCATGCCGGCGGGGCCGGAACCGGCCACGGCGACTTTCTTGCCGGTCTTGTGCGTCGGCGGCTGCGGCACCACCCAGTCGTTCTCCCAGGCCTTGTCGATGATCGCATGCTCGATCGACTTGATGCCGACTGGGTCGTTGTTGATATTGAGCGTACAGGCGGCTTCGCACGGCGCCGGGCAGATGCGGCCGGTAAATTCCGGGAAGTTGTTGGTCGAATGCAGCACGGCAATGGCATGCTGCCAGTCCTGCCTGTAAACCAGGTCGTTCCAGTCCGGGATGATGTTATTGACCGGGCAGCCGCTCATGCAGAACGGGATACCGCAGTCCATGCAGCGTGCGCCCTGGACCTTGGCTTCATCGTCGGAGAGGTGAAGCACGAATTCCTTGTAGTTGTGTACCCGCTCGGCGACCGGCCGGTTGGCTTCGGACAGGCGCTGATATTCTAAAAATCCGGTGGGCTTCCCCATTGTTATGCGGCCTCCAGCAATTTTTGTTCGGCGAGTTCGATGAGCGCTCGTTTGTATTCGTTAGGCATGACTTTGACGAACTTGCCGCGGTGATCGTCCCAATTTTCCAGGATGGTCTTGGCGCGCAAGCTGCCGGTATAGGCCGCATGCCGCTCGATCAGATGCTTGAGCGTGATCTCGTCCGGCTGATCCATGTGATGCACCGCGTCTTCCGGTACGTCGTCGATGTGATGGACTTGCTCCAGCGACACCATGTTGAGATTGCAGCGCTTGGCGAACAGGCCATCCTCGTCCAGTACATAGGCGACGCCGCCCGACATGCCTGCCGCGAAGTTGCGTCCGGTCTGGCCAAGCACGACCACGGTGCCGCCGGTCATGTATTCGCAGCCATGGTCGCCCACCCCTTCCACCACCGCGCTGGCGCCGGAATTGCGTACACAGAACCTCTCGCCGGCAACGCCGCTGAAATAGCTCTCACCCGTCGTCGCGCCATACATCACGGTGTTGCCGACGATGATGTTGTCGTTTGAATCGCCGCGGAATGCCTGCGGCTTGCGGATGACGATCCTGCCGCCGCACAGGCCCTTGCCGACATAGTCGTTGCCTTCGCCGGTAAGGTTGAAAGTGATGCCGTGGGCGAGGAATGCCGCGAAGCTCTGGCCGGCGGTGCCGGTCAGGTTCACGGTGATGGTATCGTTGGGCAGGCCGTCGTTGCCGTAGCGGCTGGCGACCGCGTGCGACAGCATGGTGCCGGCGGTGCGGTTGATGTTGGCGATCGGCGTTTCGATGACTACTTTCTGGCCGTTTTCGAGCGCAGGCCTGGCTTGGGCGATTAGCTGGTTATCGAGCGCGTGGGCCAGGCCGTGGTCCTGCTCTTCGCAATGATGGCGCGCGACGCTGGCATCCATCTTGGGCTGGTAGAAGATGTTGCTGAAATCCAGCCCCCGGATTTTCCAGTGGTCGATGCCCGCCTGCATGTCCAGCAGGTCGGAGCGGCCGATCAGGTCGTCGAACTTGCGGATGCCCATGTGTGCCATCAGTTCGCGCACTTCCTCGGCGACAAAGAAGAAGTAGTTCACCACGTGCTCCGGCTGGCCGGTGAATTTGCGGCGCAGCACCGGGTCCTGCGTGGCGACGCCGACCGGGCAGGTGTTGAGGTGGCACTTACGCATCATGATGCAGCCTTCGACCACCAGCGGCGCGGTGGCGAAGCCGAACTCGTCGGCACCCAGCAGCGCGCCGATCAGCACGTCGCGGCCGGTCTTCATCTGGCCGTCCACTTGCACCGCGACGCGGCCGCGCAGGTGGTTGAGCACCAGGGTCTGCTGCGTTTCGGCGAGACCCAGTTCCCACGGCGTGCCGGCGTGCTTGATCGACGACAAGGGCGATGCGCCGGTGCCGCCGTCGTGGCCGGCGATGACGATGTGGTCGGACTTGGCCTTGGCCACGCCTGCGGCCACCGTGCCGACGCCGGTTTCCGACACCAGCTTGGTGGAAATCGAGGCGTTGGGGTTGGCGTTCTTCAGATCGTGGATCAGTTGCGCCAGGTCTTCGATCGAATAGATGTCATGGTGCGGCGGCGGCGAAATCAGGCCAACGCCCGGCACCGAGAAGCGCAGCTTGGCGATATATTCGGAGACCTTGCCGCCCGGCAGTTGGCCGCCCTCGCCGGGCTTGGCGCCCTGCGCCATCTTGATCTGGATCTGGTCGGCGGAAGCCAGGTATTCGGCGGTGACGCCGAAACGGCCCGAGGCCACCTGCTTGATGCGCGAACGCATCGAATCGCCCTTCTTGAGCGGAATATGGCTTTCGACGCGGCTCTTGCCGATCATATCGGCCAATGTGGTATCGGCAGCCACCGGCTGGAAGCGTACCGCGTCTTCGCCGCCCTCGCCGGTATTGGACTTGCCGCCGATGCGGTTCATCGCGATGGCCAGCGTGGTATGCGCCTCGGTGGAGATCGAACCCAGCGACATCGCGCCGGTGGCGAAGCGCTTGACGATGGCCGCAGCCGGTTCCACTTCCCCAAGCGGCACCGGCGCGCCGGCCGGCTTGATCTCGAACAGGCCGCGCAGCGTCATGTGGCGGCGGCCCTGATTGTTGATCAGCTTGGCGTATTCCTTGTAGGTGTCGTACTTGCCGCTGCGCGTCGCATGTTGCAGCTTGGCGATGGAATCGGGCGTCCACATGTGTTCTTCGCCGCGGATGCGGAACATGTATTCGCCGCCGGCATCTAGCGCCTGTGCCAGTACCGGGTCGTCGCCGAACGCGGCCTGATGCTGGCGCAGCGCCTCTTCCGCGACTTCGTCCAGGCCTATGCCCTCGATCTTGCTGGCGGTGCCGACGAAGTATTTGGTGATGAACGCCGAGTTGAGGCCGATCGCCTCGAAAATTTGCGCGCCGCAATAGGATTGATAAGTGGAAATGCCCATCTTGGACATCACCTTGTACAGGCCCTTGCCGACGGCCTTGACGAACTTCTTGTGGCCGTCCCTGGCGTCCGGCAAGTGTATGCCGGAAATGGTCTGGAACGTGAGCCAGGGGCACACGGCTTCTGCGCCGTAGCCGCCGAGCAGCGCGAAATGATGGGTTTCGCGCGCAGAGCCGGTATCGATGACCAATCCGGTGTTGGTGCGCAGGCCGCCTTTTACCAGATGGTGATGCACCGCACCAGTCGCCAGCAGCGCGGGTATCGCCAGGCGCTCCTTGCCGACGTTGCGGTCGGACAGGATCAACAGGTTATAACCGTCATGCACGGATTTTTCCGCGGCGGCGCACAGCGCGTCGATCGCGGCGGCCATGCCTTCCTTGCCCTGTGCCACCGGATAGGTCATGTCCAGCACCAGCGAGCGATAGCGGCCGTGGGTCAGCCGGTCGATCTGCTTCAACTGTTCCAGCTCTTCCGGCAGCAGCACCGGCTGGCTGGCTTCCAGGCGCGGCGGCGGGGTGGTTTCGTCAATGCCCAGCAGGTTGGGCTTGGGGCCGATGAAGGTCACCAGCGACATCACCAGTTCTTCGCGTATCGGGTCGATCGGCGGATTGGTGACCTGCGCGAACAGTTGCTTGAAATAGTTGTACAGCACCTTGGGCCGGTTGGAGAGCACCGGTAGCGCGCTGTCGTTGCCCATCGAGCCATTGGCTTCTTCGCCATTGATCGCCATCGGCTGGATGATGAACTTGAGGTCTTCCTGGGTGTAGCCGAACGCCTGCTGCACGTCGAGCACGTCGGCCTGCAATTCCAGCTTGGCTTCGACCTTGGGCAGGTCGCCCAGATAGATGCGCGATTGCTTGATCCACTCGCGGTAAGGCTTGGCCTGCGCCAGGTTTTCCTTTACTTCCGCGTCGTCGATGATGCGGCCCTGTTCCATGTCGATCAGGAACATCTTGCCCGGCTGCAAGCGCCATTTCTTGACGATTTTTTCCTGCGGGAAGGTGAGCACGCCCATTTCCGAGGCCATCATCACGTAGTCGTCCTCGGTTACCAGGTAGCGCGCCGGCCGCAGGCCGTTGCGGTCCAGCGTCGCGCCTATCATGCGGCCGTCGGTGAACGCTACGGCCGCCGGGCCGTCCCACGGCTCCATCAGCGCGGCATGGTATTCGTAGAACGCGCGGCGGTTTTCGTCCATCAGGCCGTTGCTGGCCCAGGCTTCCGGGATCAGCATCATCATCGCGTGCGGCAGCGAATAGCCGCCCGCCACCAGCAGTTCCAGCGCGTTATCGAAACAGGCGGAGTCGGACTGGCCGTCGTCGATCAGTGGCCACAGCTTTTCGAGGTCTTCACCCAGCACTGCGGACTTCATCGCTTCGTGGCGTGCCGCCATCCAGTTGACGTTGCCGCGCATGGTGTTGATTTCGCCGTTGTGGGCGATCATGCGGAACGGGTGGGCGAGATCCCAGGCCGGGAAAGTATTGGTGGAGAAGCGCTGGTGCACCAGCGCTAGCGCCGACACCACGCTCTCGTCCCGCAGGTCCTGGTAATAGGTGCCGACCTCCTCCGCCAGCAGCATGCCCTTGTAGACGATGGTGCGCGAGGACAGCGAGGGAATGTAAAATTGATGATTGTCTTCCAGCTTGAGTGCGCGCACTTCATGTTCGATGCGCTTGCGGATGACGAACAGCTTGCGTTCGAAGGCGTCCTGGTCGGCGGTGTTATCGCCGCGGGCGATGAATACCTGGTGCATCACCGGCTCGATAGCGCGGGCGGCGGCGGCGATATCGCTGTTGTTACGCGGCACATCGCGCCAGCCGAGGAAGTTCTGGCCTTCTTCCAGGATGATGCGCGCGATCGCCGATTCGCATGCCAGGCGGCCATTGCCGGATTGCGGCAGGAACACCATGCCGCAGGCGTAGTCGCCTGCCGCGGGCAGCGTAATGTCCTGTTTGGCGGCTTCCTTGCGCAGGAAAGCATCCGGCAGCTGGATGAGAATGCCAGCGCCATCTCCCAGTTTGGGGTCGTAACCGGTGGCACCGCGATGCGTCAGGTTGCGTAGTATCTGCAGCCCTTGCTGCACGATATGGTGGCTCTTTTGACCCTTGATGTGCGCAATAAAGCCGACGCCGCATGCGTCGTGCTCATTCGCCGGGTCGTATAATCCTTGCTGCTCTGGCATTTCCTGCCCCTGTCCAATCCCTCGTCAATCTTTTCGACAAAACCGTCACGCCGTACGCAAACCGAGGGTGTTCGCGACGCCTTCGCCCCGCAGCCGCGAGGCGATCATGAAATCTGGAGTGAAACCTTGTTATGTTACCGGGATCGGCCGTCCAGTTCAACCGTGACGTCAAGGCGGTTGTTTTGACGGCGTAGCCTTGACGTTGGACAAACGGATCGGTTTTGCGTTTGGGCATGTTTTATGCGGAACGAAGCCGCAGCGGACAAATCGCGCAGGCGCTGGCGGCTTGCAACCGCACGTTCAATATCTAGCAGTATCTAGGGGGCGTGGTGGTGCATGTGACTGAAAAAAGTTAATGAGATTTATCGGTTGATTTTGTAGGGATTGCTATAACTCATCAATAAACATTATTGATGAGTATGTGATACTGGTTTGACATTTTCTATAACGACAAAAACTCTTTAGGGAAGAGCCGGTTATTCGTAATAAGTGATGAACATAACTTGCATCCAATGCAGTAACATTTCTTCATTGGATGTAATGAGAGATTTAAAATGACCATTACGACGCTATCCAGCCGAGAGTTTAATCGACACGCAAGCGAAGCTAAAAAAGCGGCCAGCCAAGGCCCAGTATTCATTACGAATCGTGGCCGCCCAGCGCATGTCCTGCTGAGTATTGAGGAGTATCAACGGCTCGTCGGTAGTCAGCAGAAAATTGCAGACCTTTTGGCGATGCCGGGCGTTGAGGACATCGAGCTTGTTATCCCCGCTATGCGGGATATTGCCAAGGCGGCTGATCTCTCCTGATGTACTAGATACCAATGTTGTCACCGATATTCGCAAGATATAAAAATTAGCGGTACCGAAATATCGCGTCGGGCCTGTGAAAATTAAACGTAGGAACCGCTTTGCAACGTTGATAAAAGTTGCGAGATCTGGCGTTGGCCTTCGTCTGTGACCATGTAATCTGCCGGGCGTTTGCCTCCTAATGCCGATAGAGGTTCTTGCATCCAGCGTGCTAGCCAATCTTCGGCATCGAAACCTTCCGGATTTCCGGACTGTTCAACCATTACAAGCACCTGTTCAATTAAGCCAGGCATCGCCATGCTGGCCTTGGCCGCACCATTCACCCTCTCTCGCATTTCCACCCCGGGCTTGAAATGCGGTACGGCCTTTTCTGGAACGGGCACACTCTCCCCAGTCTTCGGGTTGTGCCCGAGCCTTGGCGGTCGAACATTGATACTGAAGCTGCCAAAGCCTCTGATCTCAGCTCTGCCTCTACTAGCGAGGCAATTACTGATGGCATCGATAATGGTTGCGACGGATGCAGCCGCGTCTTGCCGTGTGAGCATTGGAAAACGCATAGCAAGGCGGTTGATGAGTTCGGAGCGGGTCATAATGGGATGAGATCGGTTTGCCAGCAGATGCATGTTAAGGAGATGTTTTCCTATTGTTGACTGCTCACAGAATCTCTTTCCCCACTGCCGGCATGTTTTCCCAAGCACTCATATCCTCTGATATGCCGGCATTCTGGGCGTTTTCAGCGAGCAACTCAGCTAGTTTGTATTTCTTGCGGCTGGGCTTCATCAGCAAGCCGCTTCCCGTTATCTCCAGCGAGACAGTTTGACCAGCCTGCAAGTTGAGTTCTTCGCGGAGAGGCTTCGGAATGATCAAGCCAATACTATTTCCAAATTTCCGCATTACAGCTTTCACGATAATCTCCTATCTAGATGCGCATGAATCGGCGGCTCAACCACCGTAGCAATCTCAGCGGCGCAAAATATAGAATTAAACTCGTTCGGAAGCTGTTGATGAAATAGGCTCGGAATGGGGTATCAACTGCTTGCAGTGGAATAGCATAGAGACTGCGCCATTCCTGCTTTAATTCATCGATGAATGCCATGATGGGATTCCTGATTATCAAGTTCCGCAATCCATACCTATAAATATACCCCGTTAGGCCAGTCGATTAAATCATTATCTAAATGCGCCACTGACGGCAATCAATACCACTGCGGCAGCATTTTATGGATGTGTTTTCCAACACATTGAGTCGGCCCTTAAGCTTAGCGAATTTATGAGCTTCGATTCACCTGGAGGCACTCATGCCGCCCATGCGATGCGCAGCGTGCGGAAAACAATTCCGGCCGCGACCTCAAACTCCAAACCAAACCTATTGCTCGGCTCCCGATTGCCAGCGTAAACGGCGGCAGCAATGGCAGCGCCAAAAAATGGAAACCGACCCCGACTACCGTGAAAACCAGGCCCGTGCGCAGCGCGCATGGCTGGATCGCAACCCGGACTATTGGCGGGAATACCGGAAAGCTCGCCCTGAATATAGTGCTCGCAACCGGGAATTGCAGAAAAAACGGGATTTCAGGTGCTCGGATACGCCACTTGCAAAGATGGACGTGTCAATGCCAGCACAGACACTACCGGCGGGCATCTATCATCTGCGGCCGATTGGTGTTCCCGATCTTGCAAAGATGGACGCGTGGACGGTTGAAATCACTTTATTACCAGGAAGTTATGCCGAGCCTGAGCGGATTGCAAAGAGATGACTTGATAGGCGCCGGGAAGCGCTGCCATTACCTTATGTGCCGTATGTTCCAGATATCCCCTGCAGAGGCCAACCCTGCTCGGCCATACCTCATATCAATGTAGCCGTCATTCGAAGGGTATGCCTGGGACTTTTCTCTACCATCTGGCTTTGGATGATGGGCTATGGCAAACGACGACAGTACAGAAGTCTTCCCAGACGAGCCGAAACGGCTGCGTGCGGCCCAGTATGTCCGCATGTCGACCGAGCATCAGCAGTATTCCACCGAAAACCAATCCGCCAAGATCCGCGAATATGCCGAGCGGCGCGGCTTCGAGATCGTGCGCACCTATGCCGACGAAGGCAAGAGCGGGCTGCGTATCGACGGACGCCAAGCGCTGCAGCGACTGATCAAAGATGTGGAAGTCGGCACGGCGGATTTCCAGATCATATTGGTGTATGACGTCAGCCGCTGGGGCCGATTCCAGGATGCCGATGAGAGCGCCTATTACGAGTACATCTGCCGTCGGGCTGGCATCCAGGTGATGTATTGCGCCGAGCAATTCGAGAACGACGGCTCGCCCGTCTCTACCATCGTCAAAGGCGTCAAGCGTGCGATGGCCGGCGAGTACAGCCGCGAGCTGTCGGCCAAGGTGTTCGCCGGTCAATGCCGACTGATCGAGTTGGGCTTCCGCCAGGGCGGGCCTGCCGGCTATGGCTTGCGGCGCGTGCTGATCGATCAACACGGTTCCATCAAGGGCGAACTTGCCCGGGGCGAGCACAAGAGCTTGCAGACCGACCGCGTCATTCTGATGCCGGGTCCCGCAGACGAAATCCGCATTGTGAACCAGATATATCGCTGGTTCATCAATGAAGACCTGGTCGAGTCCGAGATCGCCGTGCGGCTCAACGGCATGCGCGTGCGTACCGATCTTGACCGCGAATGGACGCGCGCTACGGTGCATGAGGTGCTGACGAACGAGAAATACATAGGCAACAACGTCTACAACCGGATCTCGTTCAAGCTCAAGAAGCATCGGGTCATCAATTCGCCCGATATGTGGATCAAGAAGGAAGGCGCCTTCGATGCCATCGTTCCGCCCGATATGTTCTATACCGCGCAGGGCATCATACGCGCGCGGGCGCGGCGCTATACCGATGAGGAATTGATCGAGCGATTGCGCAACCTCTTCCAGAAACGGGGGTTCCTCTCCGGCATGATCATCAATGAGACGGAGGGAATGCCGTCAACTGCAATATATGCGCATCGGTTCGGCAGCCTGATCCGTGCCTATCAAGCGGTAGGCTTTACTCCCGATCGCGACTATCGCTACCTGGAGACCAACCGTTTCCTGCGCAGCCTACATCCTGAAATCGTTGGCCATACCGAACATATGATCGCCGATCTCGGCGGCGCTGTTCTGCGCGATCCGGGCACCGATCTGCTGCTGGTGAATCATGAGTTCACGGTGTCGCTGGTGCTGGCGCGCTGCCAAACCTACGATACCGGGCGTAGCCGGTGGAAGGTGCGGTTCGACACCAGCCTTGCTCCCGATGTCACAGTGGCCGTCCGGCTCGACCAGCCCAACCGGTCGCCCTTGGACTATTACCTATTGCCGCGGCTCGACTTCGGCCAGACCGGAATCAGCCTGGCCGAACGCAATGCCATCGAATTCGAAAGCTACCGATTCGACAATTTGGACTATCTCTACGGCATGGCGGAGCGCTCGCATATCAGGAGAGCGGCATGACCAAGAATCATCGCCCTGGCGAACTGCAAATGATCCCCATCGACCGGATCGAAGTAATCAATCCGCGCGAGCGCAACAGCCGGATTTTCGACGAGATCGTGGGCAACATCAAAGCCATCGGGCTTAAGAAGCCGATCACCGTCACCCCGCGCATCGGCACGGGCGGCAGCGAACATTACTTGCTGGTCTGCGGAGAAGGTCGGCTCAAGGCGTTCCGTGCCTTGGGCGAAACCGCGATTCCTGCGTTGGTGGTGAACGTGAACGACGAGGATGCCTTCATCATGAGTCTCGCCGAAAACATTGCCCGGCGCCAATGTCGGCCGCTGGAATTGCTCGCTGGCATCGAGCGCCTGCGCAATCAGGGCTACGACAAAAAAGCGATCTGCGAGAAGACGGGGCTGACCCCGGACTATGTGCAAGGCATCCTGATTCTGCTGCAGCACGGTGAGGAACGTCTCCTAGTGGCGGTCGAGCAAGGCCGGATTCCGCTCAATGCGGCACTCGCGATCGTCGGAGCCGGGGATGACGATAAGGCGATCCAGGACGCACTTCAGGATGCGTATGAGACGGGCAAACTGCGCGGCAAGCAGTTGCTGCGAGCGCGCTCCATCATCGAGCGCCGGCAGACCCTCGGGCGATCCATGGCACGCGGCACTCCCCGAAAGCGATCCGAAGTCACGACATCGAGCCTGGTCAGAACCTATCAGAAGGAAGTCGAGCGCCAAAAACTGATGGTGAAGAAAGCCGAGTTTACGCAACAACGACTGCTTTTCATCGTCGGCGCGCTTCGGCAACTGCTCGCAGACGAGAATTTCACCAACTTGCTACGCGCCGAAGGGCTGGAGACTTTGCCTAAATATTTGGCCGAGCGTGTCTGGAGCAGAGGACATGCTGCATGACTAACGTGTCACTCGGATTCATTCCGGATCCGCTGACCGTTCCTCTCAATATGCTCCTGCCGTCCCGTAAGATCGCGCAGGGCCTGCTGATCACGCGCAAGTTCAAACAGATTCTCGCTTCCATCGAGGCCGTCGGCCTCATCGAGCCGTTATCGGTCGGCCCAGCAGGCAAGGAGACCGGCCAGCATATTCTACTGGACGGGCACCTCCGGCTGATTGCACTGCGGGAGCTGGGGTTCAGCGAAGCTATCTGCCTCGTGGCCAAGGACGACGAATCCTATACCTATAACAGTCGGGTCAACCGGCTGTCGACCATACAAGAGCATTTCATGTTGCGCAGGGCCATTGCCCGCGGCGTCACTCCCGAACGGCTGGCCAAGGCGTTGAACGTGGATATCAGCCACATCATCAAGAAGATGACCTTGCTGGATGGGATTTGCCCGGAAGCGGCGGAGTTGCTGAAGGACCAGCATTTTTCTGCCGACTTGGGCCGGATCATCCGAAAAATGAAGCCGACGCGCCAGGTCGAGTGCATTGAGCTCATGGTCTCGGCGAACAACATCACGGTAGCCTATGGCGAGGCATTGCTTGTGGCCACCCCGAATTCAATGCTGGTTGATGGGAAGAAACCGGCCAAGCTGACGGGCGTTACCCAGGAGCAGATTGCAAAAATGGAGCGCGAGATGAGCAATCTGCAAGGGCAGTACAGATTGGTCGAACAGACTTACGGCCAGGACGTGTTGGATTTGGTACTTGCTAAAGGCTACTTGGCGAAGTTATTGGAAAATGAAGCCGTGTCGCGCTATCTCAGGCAGCGGCAACCTGAAGTGTTGTCTGAATTCGAGGCGATTGTGCAAACCGTATCAATTGACCAGTAGCTGGGGGATATCGGTTTGGTTTCCTAGTCGAATAACGAACCCTTTTGGACTAAGCGAGATACGAATTCATCTGGCTTGATTTGACCTAAAAGAGGTTGGCGGAAACCTAAGAAGGAGCTTGCAGTAGTATCACTCGGGCCTTTAATTTCGTGTAAAAATAATTGGCATATTGTAGTGCCAGGCATTAGTACAATAGGTAGCTCTCCTACATTCGCCAATTCCAAGGTAAGGCATCCGGCAAATCCAGGATGGACTCCTGGAGCAGTTTCAATAACCAGACCTCGCCGCCCCCATGATGATTTCCCGGTTACATAGCCCCCCAAAGTCCTGGGCATCCGAATCCATTCCAGAGTGGTAGCCAATACAAAGCTCCGAGGATGGAGAATGAAGCGGTGTCCGAATGGCACATAATGGCGCGTAGTTATATCGAGTTCATGCGGCTGATTTTTGCTATGGATGTCTAAATGAGTATGTCGACTTAATTTTGTAGTAACAAACCATGTTCCAAGTCGTAGGTCTAGTGAAGCACCGCCCTCATTTTCTATTTTTGTTAAATCTGGAGCGGGGGCCACGAAAAAAGGATCATTAGAATCACCCCCTTCTCCTCTTAACTTCGAAACAATCTCACGAGCGCCCAGTATCATTGTCCGTTGTATTCCTGAAGTCTTTCGATTTCAAATATTTCAAAACTCTTTAATACCAAATCATTCAATAGACGAAGTCTGTTAGCCTCGTTATTTTTCATTCTTGGATGGTAGCTTGCCCAATAATGCGAATGGGTGTTTTTAAACTTCCATGCAGCATTAACTACGGCATCAATTCCTGTGGTTCCTGAGGCAGGAACCATTTTTTTGTACGCGTCAACAATCTTATCTACGGCTGCTTTATCGCATGCCTCAATCCCTGCACACTTGATTTTATCGATTGCCACAACAAGCAACTCATCCAAAAGCATATTGGAAATTTCATCACTCAAAGATAATAGCAATGCTTTCTGAGGCTCTGCCTCACCATCTTCTTCATCAAATCGCTCTTCAAAATCAGTTGGGACATCAATACCAAGCTTCTTGGCGGCGGATGACATGGCTTCTATCCGATTCTTCATGCTGGGATAGCGCTCGGGCCTGTCGCCCGGCAGACCAGGTGCAATTAAATAGTCAAATGCAAGGAGGTAACTTTCGCGAAACAAAACCACACCAATAAAGTCGCAAAAAATCTCCTCACACTGAGCAACAGCCCAAACCCATGCGTTTTCCCATAGCTGTGTCCCTACCAAGTCAGTAAGCTGATCCGGATTGGCTAAGTTGAAAGTTTTTTTAAACTCGTCCCAGCGAGGTCCTTGGATTTTTGCAATTAATTTTTCAAGCGCAGCCCGTTCGAATTCTTCCCTTAACCCTTCCTTTGCCCAAACGTTGTGGCCGAGTTCGTGTGCAGCTAAAGGCGTAATTAGTGCATTACAGGCTTCTGAAGTAGGCAGTGCCACCATAACAAAACGATAGCCGCCAAATAAATCAGGAAAAATAATCGTATAAGGTGAAAAATCCCAATCCGAGGAAATTATTAGACGAGCATCGCTCCCTAATAACTTTCTGGTGATTCTTAAGAAGGGCCTGTGGAATTCAAGTGGCCCTCGTACATCGGTCGCCCGAATAAGAAAGCCTAGGATTGGGAGATATTGAAATAGTGCTTCCGTAACCCGTCGGCAGACAGTACGTACTGTATCCGGATTACTGTTGTCCGAGAGTAGCCCCAAAGTGTCCTGGAGCCCTGTAAATTTGTCTTTTACAACTGCAATTGCTTCCTTTGCATCGTCGTAAGGGAAATCAAATTGTTGAATATCCGAAATTGTGGCGAGAGCGGCAGCAACTTTCTCACGGGCATGACGTAAATGGGCCATTTTCCACTATGTTGTTGCTAGCTTACGAAAAAAAGGAGAGGGCCTTATCGTCGAGGCTTTGCTGACTTGTGTCGTCTATTCACAACTGCAGACATGGAGGACTGGTTCCGATACGTGGCCACTGCCCAGGAGGAGCTGCGAGCCCAATTCTTTGAAATGACATTGACGCATGCAACGCCTAAGGAGTTTGGCCTCAAGGTTAAAGGACGTTGGTTTTATGAGCGTGCCCGCGGTTCATATCTAGCGGCTGAACAAAAAGCTGCCTATCGCAAGAACGATCAAAAGAGTTTTCGCCTGCAGACGCCCAAGCAGCGGAGGCTAAGTAAGCTCGATGTTGCTCGGTATATGAGCGCATGGCTTGGCATGCCGGACAGAGTCTGCCTTGGGGGGCAGAAGAATTTTCAGAATTTCATGCAGCGATTAAAGGATGAGCCACCACCCCCGCCTGATCAGGCATGGTTCAAGCGCCTGATTGCCATCGCTGTTTTGTACCGAGCTGCTGAAAAAAAGATTAGGAGCTTGAAGTTTCAAGCCTATGGGGCACAAATAACAGCCTATGTTGTGTCTGGACTTTCGCACAGAACTGGTGGGCGTGTTGACTTTGATAAGTTGTGGTCAAAACAGACTATCAGCCCCGAGCTCGAAGATTTAATTGCTGACTGGGCCATTAGCCTCAATGAGGTCATGCGCAGATCCGCAGGCCAAAAGAACCCGAGTGAATGGTTTAAAAAGGCAGATTGTTGGAAAGACATCCGGGAGCAGTTAGGAGAAAGCTCCGATTCCGCCGAGGTTCACTACACAGGCTGGCCAATCATCGATCAGCGTACCCGCAAGACACAGTGCAGTTCCAATCGCTTCGGGGCTCCGCATCTCAAGCGGCAGGTTCTCGTGGTCCTGTTCCAGTGGAGACAGGGATAAATCCGCTGGAACACATGGGTAATGTGTAAGCACCCAGGCAGCCCTTTTGGGCAAACGTACGGCATAGGTCAAGGCGTGCAGAATCTGTAGGTAGGCGATGGCCGGGATGGAGCCGCAATTCGGCAGTTCGAAAGTGTTTCTCGCGATGCCGGCGGCGAGTGATGCTTGAATATTGAAAAGGCAGTCGATCAGCCGCGGATCGGCCGATTCTGCTGGCCAGTCTCCCAGCCAGTGTCCGCATTGCAGGCAATGGTGCATGATCCGGTCGTGCGGGATCATGTCCATCGCGAAATAAATAAACGGTGCCTCGCAGCCTGGACAGGCCTGCTTGAGAAACCGGCGATGCACGGGGCAGACCGGGTTAAAGGCGTACCGCCAGGACTTGCGGTAATAAGGCTCGGCATCGGCTGCCAAGCACTCCGGGCAGTAGGCGAGACCATGGTGCGCCATCTTCTCGAATGTTGTGGTTGGGAAGATCCAATGATTCATCCCGTGATGGCGGTTCAAGTAGACATAACCCTCATCCTCCACGAGAGTCGCCTCGCGCACGATTTCCTGCGGCTGGCCCGTGCCTTCGGCCAGTCGTTTGATTAGGGTGTCGCTATAAACGCGGTCGATTTCCCTCGGTGCGGCGTGATTGCTCTCCAGAAGCTGGCGGCAAAGGGAATTCAGATTAAAACGGAACTGGATGGCAATTCGCATCAGCCATGACGAGAGAAGCTCGTCGGGATAAGGCTTTGGATGAATTGGCCAGAGCGACATAGTGAGATTTTTAGGTCACGAACTGATCGATAACTATCGTTAACTTATATAAAGTCTCATTTACTTATGTATGTTCACAGTGCAGGGCTTCCTGTGCTTGCTGATCCGCATGGTAGCTGCTTCTCACCATGGGGCCGCATGCAGCATGGGTGAAGCCCATCGCCAGCGCCTGCTGCTCGAACCAGGCGAAGCGTGACGGTTCGACAAAACGCAGCACCGGCAGATGGTGCGCGCTGGGTTGCAGGTACTGGCCCAGCGTCAGCATTTCGACCCGATGGGCGCGCAGGTCGCGCATCACCTCCAGGATTTCCTCGTCGGTCTCGCCCAGCCCCAGCATCAAGCCGGATTTGGTCGGGATGGCCGGATGGCGTGTTTTGAATTTGGCCAGCAGCTTGAGCGAATGCGCATAGTCGGCACCCGGCCTGGCCTGTTTGTATAGCCGCGGCACCGTCTCCAGGTTGTGGTTGAGAATGTCCGGCAAGGCTCCGGCCAGCGCATCCAGCGCCGTCTCCAGCCGGCCGCGGAAGTCCGGCACCAGGGTTTCGATGCGGATCGCGGGCGAGGCGTGGCGCACCGCGCCAATGCATGCGGCGAAATGCCTGGCGCCGCCGTCGCGCAGGTCGTCGCGGTCCACGCTGGTGATGACGACGTATTTCAGGCGCATCGCGGCGATGGTGTGGGCCAGGTTGTCCGGCTCCTGCGCATCGGGCGGCAGCGGCTTGCCGTGCGCCACGTCGCAAAACGGGCAGCGGCGCGTGCACAGGTCGCCCAGAATCATGAAAGTCGCGGTGCCGCCGCTGAAGCATTCGCCGATGTTGGGGCAGGAGGCTTCCTCGCATACGGTATGCAGCTTGTGATCGCGCAGAATATCCTTGATTTCGCGGAAGCGTGCGCTGTCCGGCACCTTCATGCGTATCCATTCCGGCTTGCGCAATGCCGGCTGCGGCACGATCTTGATCGGGATGCGCGCGGTCTTGGCGGCGCCTTTCTGTTTGGCTTCGTCTTTTAGTTTGGTTTCCATTGGTTCAAACGGGTTCCCAGCAATGTCTCCAGTTTCTCGGCCAAAGTTGCGATGTCGGCAGTTATACCCAGATCGCGGGTGCGGGTGACTTGCAGCCCCCGGTAACCGCAAGGGTCGATCGCATCGAACGGCGACAGATCCATGTCCGCATTGAGGCTCAAGCCATGATAGCAGCAGCCGTTGCGGACTCTCAAACCCAGCGCGGCGATTTTCCGGCCCTCGACATAAACGCCTGGCGCGTCGCTGCGGGCCTGTGCGGTGATCCCATATTCTGCCAGCAGCTGGATGACCGCATTTTCCATCATGCTGACCAGCGGGCGGATCGAAAGATTTCTGCGCTTCAGGTCCAGCAGCAGATAAACCACGATCTGGCCGGGGCCGTGATAGGTGATTTTGCCGCCGCGGTCGGTTTCGACCAGCGGGATATCGCTTTGCTGCGGCAGCCTGACGTCTTTTTTGTTAAGCCCCAGCGTATAAACCGGCGCATGTTCGGTGACCCACAACTCATCCGGCGTCGCCTCGATGCGTCCCGAGGTGAACGCCTGCATCGCGCGCCAAGTCGTTGCGTAATCGGTTCTGCCCAGCCGGCGAACCAATAGCGGTTTTAAAGTACGACCTTCACCCATGGATGCGCGGTCAGTTCGCGGTAAAGATTGTCCAATTGCGGTCTGGAGGTGGCGTTGACGGTACAGGTCAGGCTGAGATACTTGCCGCCGGAGCTGCCGCGCATCTCAATCCGCGCCGCATCGAAATCCGGCGCATGGCGCAGCACGACTTCAATGATCGCTTCGGCAAACCCTTCGCGTGTTTCGCCCATAATCTTGAGCGGAAAGTCGCAGGGAAACTCCAGCAGTGTTTCCTGTTCGGCCATCAGGCGGGCGACCTCATCACGCGGGTTTTGTAATCCTGGTACAGCGCGTGCATTTTCCAGAATACCGCACCCGGCTTGCCGTCGCCGACCGGCTGTGCGTCCAGCCGGATGATCGGCAGCACTTCCTTGGTCGAGGAGGTGAGCCACAATTCATTGGCGGCACGGATACGGGATTCGTGATATTTGCCGATTTCCAGCGGAATGCCGTGGGCGGCGGCCAGTTCCAGCACCAGGTCGTAGGTGATGCCGGGCAGCATGTGATTGTCCTTGGGCGGCGCCAGGATGACGCCGTTTTCCACCGCGAAAATATTGCTGGCGGAGCCTTCGGTGAGGATGCCGTCGCGGAACAGCACGGTTTCCGCCGCGCCGTGGTCGACCGCGACCTGGCGCAGCAGCACATTGGGCAGCAGCGCGATGGACTTGATATCGCAACGGTCCCAGCGGTTGTCATTGGCCGACACTGCCGAGATACCGGTTTCGACCAATTCTTGCGGCGAGGTAATCAGCGGACTGCTCATCATGAATACCGTGGGCGCGGTGTTCTGGGGAAATGCGTGGTCGCGCTTGGCGACGCCGCGCGTGATGTGAAAATACACATATTGGTCGTCGCCCGCGTTGCGCGCCACCAGTTCGCGGATCAGCTGTCCCCATTCTTCGTCGGTGTGCGGGTTGGCGAGCCGGATGCCGTCCAGGCTGTGCTGCAAGCGCCGCAGATGCTCTTCCAGCCGGAACACGTGGCGCGAATACACCGGGATGACTTCGTACACGCCATCGCCGAAGATGAAGCCGCGGTCCAGCACCGGCACGAAAGCCTGGTCCAGCGGTAGGAACTGGCCGTTGAGGTGGACGACGGGGCTCATTATCTGAATTTGAGTTTCAAACCATCCCACAGGCGGCCGAAAATGCCGGCGACCGCGACTTCTTCGCTGGCCACCAGATTACGTTGTTGCAGCACCTTGCCGTCCAGAGAGAACTGGATAGTGCCGACGGCCTGTCCCTTGGCGATAGGCGCAATCAGCGGCTGCATGCTGGTGACGCTGGCTTTGATCCTGTCGTATTGTCCCTTGGGGAACGTCAGCATCAGGTCGCTGTCCACTGTGGCTGCCAGCATCTCGTTATGGCCTTTCCATACCCTGAGCTTGCTGACGGTCTGGCCTTGCTTGTAGACCAGTCGGCTGTCATGGAACTGGAAGCCGTAGTTGAGCAGTTTCTGGCTTTCGGTGGAACGGGCAGTTTCCGAAGGCGTGCCCACCACCACCGAAATCAGCCGCATATCGCCGTGCTTGGCGGAGGCCACCAGGCAATAGCCTGCAGCTTCGGTGTGGCCGGTTTTCATGCCGTCCACCGTGGGGTCGACCCACAGTAGGCGGTTGCGGTTGGGCTGGGTGATATTGTTGTAACGATATTCCTTGAGGCCGTACAGGCGCTTGTATTGGTCCGGAAAATCGCGAATCAGTGCGGCCGCCAGCAGCGAAAGGTCATAAACGGTGGTGTAGTGGTTGGGATCGGGCAAGCCGGTGGCGTTCATGAAATGCGTTTCTTTCATGCCCAGCCGCGCGGCTTCTTTGTTCATCAGGTCGGCGAAAGCCTCCTCGGTGACGGCGATGCCCTCGGCCAGCGTGATGCAGGCGTCGTTGCCCGATTGCACGATCATGCCGTGCAGCAGTTCATCCACGGTCGCCGGCTTGTCGGGCGCGATGAACATGCGCGAACCTTCGGCTTTCCAGGCTCTGGTGCTCACCGGCAAGGTCTGCGTCAGCGTGAGATGACCGTTCTTGATCGCCTTGAAGCTGAGATAACCAGTCATCAGTTTGGTCAGCGAGGCGGGTTCTATGCGCTCGTGCGCATTTTGCTGGGCGATGATGAGATCGCTGCCGAAGTCGCGCAGCAGATAAGCTTTTGCCGCCAATGTGGGCGGTGGCGGCAGATTGTCGGAAAGCGCCTGGGATGGTGCCGTCAATGGCAATGCTGCGAGCAGAAATAGGGAAAAAAGTCGTTTCATGATTCTTAAAGTTAAATGGTTCAGTACCGACTATTGAAGGGTGACGATGGCGGTAAGCCCCAGGGATTGCTTGAGCAGCAAAGCTGCACGCTCCGCTTCGTCGCGATTGACGTAAGGCCCGAGGCGCACGCGATGCATGCCGTCATTATACCAGCTCTCCACCGCGCCATTTTGGGCTAATCCGCTCTTGACGATGCGCGCGCGCAATTGGTCGGCGTTATCCTTTTGCTTGAAAGCGCCTACCTGCACGAAAGTTCCGCCACTGACGGGCTTTTCCAATGCCTTGTCGAGGCCGAGCGCCGGCTGGGCAGGCTCGGGCAGCGGTTTGCGGGCATCGATGGCTTCCACTTCCACCAGTCCGCTGCCTTTGCCCGTCAGGTGCAGCTTGTAGGCGGCAGCATAAGAAAGATCGATCAGCCGGTCTTTCTTGAACGGTCCCCGGTCGTTGACGCGCACGATCACCGAGCGGCCGTTTTCCGGATTGGTCACGCGCACAAAGCTGGGAATCGGCAGCGTGGTATGCGCCGCGCTCATGCCGTACATGTCGTAGACCTCGCCGGTCGATGTCTTCTGGCCGTGGTAGCGCTTGCCGTACCAGGAGGCGATACCGCTGGCCTTGTAGGGCTGGAACTCGGTCATCGGCGTATAGTTTTCGCCCAGCGCGACATAAGGCCGGTTGGCGCGCGCCAGTGGTGGTTCGTAGCGCGGCACGGCGTCTGGAATCGCGTCGAAATCGGGTTGCGGACCGTCGCCAGGACCGTCATCCAGGTAATAGCCGCCTTTTTTCGCCGCGCCGGGTTTGGCGGTAACAGCTTCCGGAGTTGCTTTTTGCGCTGCCGGAGGCGGTTCGGGTTTGGTCTCGGAAACGCCGCCCATGCTGCCGCAGCCTGCGAGCAACGCCAAACAGAACAGCCAGACGAGATGCTTTATCATGAGGCCACCAATTTCTTGTGGGTCTGTATGCTCATCAAAATACCAAATCCCAGCAGCAACGTCACCAAGGAGGTGCCGCCGTAGCTGATCAGCGGCAACGGTACGCCCACCACCGGCAGGATGCCGCTCACCATGCCCATGTTGACGAAGGCGTAGGTAAAGAAGGTGAGCGTGATGCTGCCCGCCAGCAGGCGGCTGAACATGTTCTGCGCGTTGGCGGCGATCACCAGGCCGCGGCCGATGATCAGCAGGAACAGTAGCATCAAGAGTGCGATGCCCAGTAGGCCGAATTCCTCGCCGAATACCGCGAAGATGAAGTCGGTATGGCGTTCCGGCAGGAAATCGAGCTGCGCCTGCGTGCCGTGCAGCCAGCCCTTGCCCGCCAGCCCCCCCGAGCCCAGCGCGATCATGGCCTGTATCGTGTGATAGCCGGCGCCCAGCGGGTCCTGGCTGGGGTCGAGCAGGATCAGCACGCGCTTGCGCTGGTAGTCGTGCAGCATCGGCCATATCAACGGAATCAGCGCGCCTACCGCAACGGCCAGCCCCCCCATCAGGCGCCAGCTTAAGCCCGCGAGAAACAGTACGTAAAAGCCCGAAGCGCCGATCAAGAGCGCGGTGCCGAGATCGGGCTGCTTGACGATCAGTCCCAACGGCAAGGCCAGCAGCAACGCGGCCATGCCATAGTCGGCAAGCCGCAGCGCGGCTTCACGTCGGGCGAAATACCAGGCCAGCATCATCGGCACCGCGAGCTTCATGCCTTCCGATGGCTGGATGCGCGCAACACCCAGGTTCAGCCAGCGCCGTGCGCCGTGGCTGATGTCGCCGAACAGCGCGACGCCCACCAGCAGTACCAGACCCAGCACATACGCGGGCACTGCGATATTTTCCAGCCGTTGCGGCGAAATATTGGCCATCAGCCACATCAGCGTCAGCGCCGCGCATATGTTGATCAGCTGTCGGCTCACCTGGTCCACGCTCTGGCCGGAAGCGCTATAGAGCACGAACAGCGCGACCATGATGACGAGCAGCAGCATGCCCAGCAGGAAACGATCGAAATGGGCCATTGCCCGGGTCAGCCAGAGTCTAATCATGTGGTGCATCTCCCGCATCCGGTTCGGCATCTTTCGCCGGCATGTCCGGCGCTTTGCCCAGCAGGTAATAATCCATTACTTGGCGCGCGATCGGCCCGGCCGCCGAGCCGCCATGGCCGCCGTTTTCGACGATGACCGCCAGTGCGATCCTGGGGGCCTCCGCCGGCGCATAGGCGATGAATAGCGCGTGGTCGCGATGCCGTTCGTCCAGCGCGCTGGCGTTGTATTTTTCGCCCTGCTTGATTCCGACCACCTGGGCGGTGCCGGTTTTGGCGGCAATATTGTAGGATGCGCCGGCGCCGATGCTGGCCGCAGTGCCGCCGGGCTTGGTGACGTCGGCCATGCCCAGCCTTACCAATTCCATGTTTTCGGGTTTCAACGGCAGCCGGTCGACGGTTTCGATCGGCACCGGGCGGGTCACGCCGGTACGGCTTTCCTGGATGCTGGTTACCAAATGTGGCCGGACGGCTGCGCCGTTATTGGCCAGCGTCGCAATGGCATAGGCCAGCTGCAGCGGCGTGACCAGGGTATAGCCTTGACCGATGCCGGTGATCACGGTTTCGCCGGGATACCATTTCTGTTTCCAGCGCTTGGCCTTCCATTGCGGCGTCGGCAGCAATCCCGAGCGTTCGCCTTCGATATCGATGCCGGTTTTCTGGCCGAAGCCGAAATGGGTGAGGAACGCAGCCAGACGGTCTATGCCGAGATCCAGCGCCAGGCCGTAGAAGAAAGTGTCGCAGGAGACGGTAATGGCGCGACGCACGTCGACCTGGCCGTGGCCGCCGGGTTTCCAGTCGCGATAGCGATGGCTGCTGCCGGGCAGCAGGAAGTAACCGGGGTCGGAAATCGAAAATGGCGGTGTTCGTTTGTCGTTTTCCAGCCCGGCCATCGCGACGAAAGGCTTGAAGGTAGAGCCGGGCGGATAGATGCCTTTCAGTGGGCGATTGATCAGCGGCTTGTCCAGAGAATCGTTGAGCGCTCTCCAGTTTTCCATATCGATGCCGTCGACGAACAGGTTGGAGTCGAAGGTAGGCATGCTGACGAAGGCCAGAACTTCGCCGTTGGCGGGATTGATCGCCACCAGCGCGCCGCGGCGGGTACCGAAAGCTTTCTCGGCGATATCCTGCAGCTTGCTGTCGACCGACAGCACCAGATTGTCGCCCGGAATCGGCGGCATGCTGGAAAGTACCCGCACCGCATGGCCGTCGGCGTCGATTTCCACTTGCTGGAAGCCGGTCGTGCCGTGCAGCTGACGCTCGTAACTCTGTTCCAGTCCGGATTTGCCGATATGGTCGGAACCTTTGTAATTGGAAATATCGCCGCTTTTTTCCAGCTCTTTCATGTCCGCATCGTTGATGCGGCTGATGTAACCTATCAGGTGGGAACCCAGCGCGCCTTGCGGATAGTGGCGGAACAGCCGCGATTTGATTTCCACGCCGTGAAAGCGGTAGCGGTTCACCGCAAACAGCGCGGCTTCCGCTTCATTCAGATGGGTGCGCAACGGAATGCTTTCGAAATTATGGCTCTGATCGCGGAATTTCTTGAACTGCTTGCGGTCGTTGGAAGTGATTTCGATGATTTTGCCGATTTCGGCAATGGTCTGCTCGACATCATCCACCTTGGAAGGTGTGATTTCCAGCGTATAGGCAAAAAAATTGTGTGCCATCACGACGCCGTTGCGGTCGAGAATCAGGCCGCGATTGGGGACGATGGGTACCAGCGAGATGCGGTTGTTTTCCGCCAGCGTCTGGTAGTGCTCGTAGCGCAATACCTGCAAATGGAAAAATCGCCCCAGCAGGATGCCAAAACACACCAGCACCATGATCGCGGCCACTCCCAGCCGCAGGCGGAACTGGTACTGCTCGCGCTGGTAGTTCTTGAGTTCTGACGACTTCACGCTTCCCGCTCGCCGGTCACCTTGATCTTGGAATAGATCACCAGTTGCCACAGCAGGATGCCGGATGCGCTGGGCAAAAGATAATTCCATCCCGGCACTTCGCTGCCGCCGAATAGTTTGAGCACCAGCAGCACCAGTTGCGCGACCAACAGCAGCAGGAACACATAGCCGGCCTGCTGCCAACGGTTGAACAGGGTCGCGCGGCGCTGATAGATTACCGCAACATAGGCAGCGACCACGTAGGCCAGCGCATGCTGGCCGAACAGGTCGCCGCCTGCCAGATCGACCAGCATACCCATCAGCCAGGCGGTGCCGATATTGCAAAAATGGGGTGCGCGTATCAGCCAGTAGAGCAGCACCAACAAAACGAAATCCGGGCGCAGCATCAAGCCGAAGCCGGCCCACGGCAGCAAATAAAGCGACAGGCCGGCGAACAGCGACAGGTATATCTGGCTAATGCTGACGGGCCGCATGGTGGCGAGTTTCCTTCTTTTTGGCCGTGAGGTGCATTTCTTCCTGTGGGATTGCGGTCGCAGGCGATGTCGCCAGAATAAGTACCTGGCCGTGCTTGTCGGTGCCGGCTATAGGGGTGCAGACGATATGGGCGAAGGGCGAATCGATATTGCGCTCGATGCGGGCCACGGTGGCCACGGCCAGCCCGTTCGGATAAGTGCCGTCGATGCCGGAGGTCACCAGCTTGTCACCTTCGCGGATGTCGACGTTGACCGGCAGATAAGGCAGATCCAGCGTATTGTCGCGGCCATGGCCGAAAGCGATCGCGCGCAGCCCGTTGCGTTCCACTTGCACCGGCACTGCTAGTTCGCGGTCGGTAATCAGCGTGACTTCGCTGGAAAACGGATAGGCGCGGGTGACTTGGCCGATCACCCCCATGCCGTCCACTACCGCCTGACCCGCGGCCACGCCTTGCTGACTGCCGGTGCCGACGATGATGCGCTGCACGAACGGGTCGCGGCTGACATGCATGATTTCAGCCAGGCGCGAGGGTTGCGCCAAGGGCCGGCGGGCATCGAGCAGCCGCCGCAAATGCTCGTTTTCGGCTTGCAATGTAGGCAGGCGCTGCAAATCTATCGACAGGCGCATGTTCTGTTCGCGCAACAAATGGGTTTCTTGCGTCAAGGCGTCCAGGCTGGCGAAGTGCTGTTCTATGTGACGATACAGCCGCAACGGGCTGCCGGCCAGGATTTCCAGCGGATGCAGCAGGGTAGCAAAACCCTGGCGTACTTCTGCCAGGTAATGCAGGCGCGCATCCACCGCCATCAGAACCAGAGAAAGTGCCGCGAAAAACGTCAGGCGTGCTAGGGGGCTGGGACCACGGACGAAGAAAGAAGTCTGCTGAGCTTCCATGGAATAGCTGTCAGCTGTCGGCTGTCAGCAAAAACTGCTCTGCTGATGGCTGAAAGCCGAGCGCCGTTTCATTCATAGGCAAATACGTTGCCCAGCTTGTCCATTTCCTCCAATGCGCGGCCGCTGCCGCGCGCCACGCAGGTCAGCGGGTCCTCGGCGACGATTACCGGCAGGCCGGTTTCTTCCTTCAGCAGGATGTCCAGATCGCGCAGCAATGCGCCGCCGCCGGTCAGTACCATGCCGCGCTCGGCAATGTCCGCGCCCAGTTCCGGCGGGGTTTGTTCCAAAGCGGATTTGACGGCACCGACGATGCTGTTCAACGGTGCAGTGAGCGCCTCCAGGATTTCATTGCTGGAAATGGTGAACTTGCGCGGCAGGCCTTCGGCCAGGTTGCGGCCGGTGACTTCCATTTCGCGCACTTCCGAGCCGGGGAAGGCGGAACCGATGTTTTTCTTGATCAGTTCTGCGGTGGGTTCGGAAATCTGCATGCCGTAGTTGCGGCGGATGTAATCGATGATGGCCTCGTCGAACTTGTCGCCGCCGACGCGCTCGGATTTGGCGTAGACCACGCCGCCCAGCGAGATCACGCCGACTTCGGTGGTGCCGCCGCCGATGTCGACTACCATCGAGCCGGTCGCATCCGCCACGGGAAGATCGGCGCCGATCGCCGCCGCCATCGGCTCCTCGATCAGGAATACCTGTCTTGCGCCCGCGCCGATCGCCGACTCTCTAATGGCGCGGCGCTCGACCTGGGTGGAACCGTAGGGCACGCAGATGATGATGCGCGGGTTGGGCGAGAACATGCGCGATTCATGCACCTTGCGGATGAAATATTTGAGCATCTGCTCGGTAATGGTGAAGTCGGCGATCACGCCGTCCTTCATCGGGCGGATCGCCTGGATCGACGCGGGTGCTTTGCCCAGCATGCGCTTGGCCTCGACGCCGACGGCCAGTATCGTTTTCTTGCCGGTGGGGCCGCCTTCGGTGCGGATCGCCACCACCGACGGTTCGTCCAGCACGATGCCCCGGCCGCGTACGTAGATCAGCGTATTGGCGGTGCCGAGGTCGATGGCGAGGTCGTTGGAAAAATAGCTGCTAAGGAAACCGAACATCTGTTAAATCCTGGGTCGTTGCGGCGCTGGTTCAGCACCGTTTAGGGGGTGTTTGCAAATCCGGATATAATACCGGATATTGCCTTGAAATTTAAGCCATGTCACTGACTACCGACGATGTTAAACGTATCGCCCATCTCGCGCGTATTGAAATCGGCGAGGATGAGGCGCGATCCACGCTCAAACAGCTTACCGGCATTCTCGGCCTGATCGAGGAAATGCAGGCGGTCGATACTGCCGGTATCGAACCGATGTCGCATTCCCAGGACCTCACCCAGCGGCTGCGCGAAGACGTCGTCACCGAAACCAATCAGCGCGAACTGTTTCAAGCCATCGCTCCCGCTGTGGAAAACGGGCTGTATCTCGTTCCCAAAGTCATCGAATAATACCGACTATCATGATCAACGCAAGCCTCAAAGAGCTGGCGGCGGCGCTTGCCGCCAGAAAAGTGTCCAGTGTCGAACTCACGCAGGAATTCCTCGGGCGCATCGACAGGTTCAACCCCGATCTCAATGCCTATATCACCGTGGATGCAGGAAAAAGCCTGGCGCAAGCCCAAACCGCCGACGAAAAAATCGCCCGCGGCGAAGCGGGACCGTTGACCGGCATACCCATCGCCCAGAAGGACATCTTCTGCGCCAAGGGCTGGCGTACTACCTGCGGTTCGAAAATGCTCGGCAACTTCGTCTCGCCTTATGACGCTCATATCGTCGAACAGTTCGACAAGGCGGGTGCGGTCAATCTGGGCAAGACCAATATGGACGAGTTCGCGATGGGCTCGTCCAACGAGACTTCATACTTCGGCCAGGTGAAAAACCCGTGGGACTTCGATCGCGTGCCCGGCGGCAGTTCAGGCGGCTCGGCGGCGGCCGTGGCGGCGCGGCTGGCGCCTGCGGCCACTGGCACCGACACCGGCGGCTCGATCCGCCAGCCGGCCTCTTTATGCGGTCTATCCGGCCTCAAGCCGACCTACGGCGTATGTTCGCGCTTCGGCATGATCGCCTTCGCGTCCTCGCTGGACCAGGCCGGCCCGATGGCGAAATCCGCCGAGGACCTGGCGCTGATGATGAACGTGATGGCCGGTTTCGACAGCCGCGATTCCACCAGCCTTGAGCGCGACAAGGAAGACTACGCGCGCGACCTTGACCAGCCGCTGGCCGGCTTGAAAATCGGCCTGCCGCGGGAATATTTCGCCGACGGCCTGGATGTCGGCGTGGCCCAGGTGGTGCAGCAGGCGATAGACCAGTACCGCAAGCTGGGCGCGCAAACCGTCGACATCAGCCTGCCCAACACCCGGCTTTCGATCCCGGTGTACTACGTGCTGGCTCCGGCGGAAGCCTCCAGCAATCTTTCCCGCTTCGACGGCGTGCGCTACGGCCATCGCGCACCGGAATATACCGACCTGCTCGGCATGTACTGCAAGACCCGGGCGCAAGGCTTCGGCGCCGAGGTCAAGCGCCGCATCATGATCGGCACCTATGTGCTCTCCGCAGGCTATTACGACGCCTACTACCTCAAGGCGCAGAAAATCCGCCGCCTCATCGCGCAGGATTTCGCGCAGGCGTTCCGGCAATGCGACGTCATCATGGGCCCCGCCGCGCCCGGCACCGCGTTCAAGCTCGGCGAAAAAACCGACGACCCGGTGGCTATGTATTTGCAGGATATCTACACCATCGCCGTCAATCTCGCCGGCCTGCCCGGCATGAGCATCCCCGCCGGCTTCGTCCCAGGTAACGATGGAAAACCCCTGCCGGTAGGGTTGCAGATTATCGGTAACTATTTCAGCGAATCGCGCATGCTGGGCATCGGGCATGCCTATCAGCAGGCGACGGACTGGCATACCAGGATGCCGGCTGGAATCATGTAGCCTTTCGGAGAAATTCATGCGCTATTGGCTGATGAAATCCGAACCGTCCGATGTTTCCATCGACGATCTGGCGTCTTTCCCCAACCAGACCGTGGACTGGTATGGGGTGCGCAACTACCAGGCGCGCAACTTCATGCGCGACCAGATGAAGGTGGGCGACGGCGTGCTGTTCTATCATTCCAACTGTGTCGAGCCGGGCATCGCGGGCATTGCCGAGGTGAGCCGGCTGGCTTATCCCGACCGATTGCAATTCGAACCCAGACACAAATACTACGACCCCAAGGCCACGCCGGAGAACCCGCGTTGGTTCAACGTGGACGTGAAGCTGGTGCGCAAGACGCGACTGTTGAGCTTGAAGGAATTGCGCGAAACGCCCGAGCTTGCCAACCTGCGCATCCTGCAGCGCGGCAACCGGTTGTCGATCACGCCGGTTGACCCGCGCGACTGGGAAATTATTCTCGACAAACTGAAGTAGAAAGCCATGAGCCAGCGTTATTCCCAACTCAATCAGGAACTGACCCGGTTCATCCGGGACCAGAACGTGTTCTTCGTCGCCACCGCGCCGGAGTCGGGTTATACCAATCTCTCGCCCAAGGGGCTGGATTCATTGCGGATACCGGACCCCAACACCGTGGCCTGGCTCAACGTCACCGGCAGCGGCAACGAAACCGCCGCGCACGTGCTGGAAAACGGGCGCATGACGCTGATGTTCTGCGCGTTTACCGGTAACCCGATGGTTTTGCGGTTATACGGCGCGGCGCGGGTCATCCATGCGCGCGATGCGGAATGGTCGGAGCTGATAAACCGTTTCGACGCGTTGCCGGGCGCACGGCAGATTTTCGTGCTGGACGTGGAACTGGTGCAGACTTCGTGCGGCATGGCGGTGCCACTGTTCGACTATCGGGGCCAGCGAGATCAGCTGGTCGACTGGGCCGAAAAGAAAGGCGAGAAAGGCATCACCGAGTATTGGGAGAAAAAGAACCGGGTCAGCCTGGACGGCAGGCCGACCGGGATTTTCGAAGACCGGCAGGCGGAAGCTAACCCCGGAAGAGGCTAACCAAGGAACAGCTTATAGGCTGGGTTGTCGGTTTCTTCCCAATAGATGTATCCCAACTTGTCGAGGAATTTCTGGAACGTCTTTTTCTCGCCTCTGGGCACCTGCATCCCAACCAGTACGCGGCCGTAGTCGGCGCCGTGGTTGCGGTAATGGAACAGGCTGATGTTCCAGCCGGCGCTCATGCTTTCCAGAAACCGCATCAGCGCGCCCGGTCGTTCCGGGAACTCGAAGCGGTACACCAACTCATCACTGACCTGCGGCGCATGGCCGCCGACCAGATGACGGATATGCAGCTTGGCCATTTCATCGTCGGTGAGGTCCAGCGTCGCCAGGTCGTGCCTGCGCAGGCTTTCCACCAATTTAATTGCTTCTGCCCGGTTGGCGACTTGCACGCCGGCGAACACGTGCGCTTCCTTTGCATCCGAGTAGCGGTAGTTGAACTCGGTAATGTTGCGCGCGCCCAGCAATGAGCAGAATTTCTTGAAGCTGCCGGGTGTTTCGGGAATCGTCACGGCCAGCACGGCTTCGCGCTGTTCGCCCAGCTCGGCACGCTCGGCGACGTGGCGCAGGCGGTCGAAGTTGGTGTTGGCGCCGCTGGCGACCGCCACCAGCGTCTTGTCCTTGAGCTTGTGGCGCTTGGCGTATTCCTTGGCGCCGGCGATCGCCAGTGCGCCCGAGGGTTCGAGGATGGAGCGCGTGTCCTCGAACACGTCCTTGATCGCGGCGCAGATGGCGTCGGTATCGACCAGCACCATTTCGTCCACGTATTCCTGGCACAGGCGGAAAGTTTCCTCGCCCACCAGCTTGACCGCGGTACCGTCGGCGAACAGGCCGACCTGGTCGAGCTGGATGCGCTTGCCGGCATTGAGTGAGCGGTTCATCGCATCGGCATCCGTGGTTTCCACGCCGATGATCTTGACCTCGGGCCGCAGGCGCTTGATATAGGCCGCGATGCCCGAGATCAGCCCGCCGCCGCCGATGCTGCAGAACACCGCATGGATGGGGTCGGGGTGCTGGCGCAGGATTTCCATGCCGATGGTGCCCTGCCCCGCGATCACATACGGATCGTCGAACGGATGCACGTAAGTCAGCTTGTCGCGCTTTTCCAGCATGGCTGCGTGTGCGCTGGCTTCGTCGTAGGAATCGCCCGCGAGCACCACTTCGCCGCCGCGGCGTGCGACCGCATCGACCTTGATTTGCGGCGTCGTGGTCGGCATCACGATGACTGCGCGGCAGCCCAGCTTTTGCGCCGACAGCGCCACGCCCTGGGCATGGTTGCCGGCAGAGGCGCAGATCACGCCGCGTTTGCGCTGCGCCGGCGTGAGATGGGCCATCTTGTTATAAGCGCCGCGGATCTTGAACGAGAACACCGGCTGCATGTCCTCGCGCTTGAGCAAGAGGCGGTTGCCGATACGCCGGGAAAGATTGGCGGCCTCTTCCAGCGGGGTTTCCACCGCGACATCGTAAACGCGGGCGGTGAGGATTTTTTCCAGATAATCGTTTTTCATCGGCTAGGGCGCGTGTATTATTAAGGATTCGAGCAATTATTATAAAGAATTTAGGAGCACAGCATGGCATCACAAGACGAACTCAAACAAGCCGTGGCTAAAAAGGCCGTCGAATACGTCAAGGGCGGCATCATAGGCGTGGGCACGGGTTCCACCGCAAATTATTTCATCGACGAGCTGGCCAAGGTCAAAGCCAAGATCGACGGCGCCGTGGCGAGTTCCGAAGCCACCGCCCGGCGCCTGCGCGGCCACGGCATCGAGGTGTTCGACCTCAACGGCGTAGACGGCATGGACATTTATGTCGACGGCGCCGATGAAATCACCGAACACATGGCCATGCTCAAGGGCGGCGGCGGCGCATTGACGCGCGAAAAAATCGTTGCGGCCTGCGCCAGGAAGTTCATTTGCATTTGCGATGCCAGCAAGCTGGTGCCGGTGCTGGGCAAGTTCCCGCTGCCGGTGGAAGTGCTGCCGATGGCGCGCAGTTATGTCGCGCGCGAGCTGGTCAAGCTCGGCGGGCAGCCTGAGCTGCGCGATTTCACCACCGACAACGGCAATATCATCCTTGACGTGCACGGGCTTACCATCCTCGACCCGGTTGCGCTGGAAGCGCAAATCAACCAGATCGTCGGCGTGGTGACCAACGGCTTGTTCGCCGCGCGCGGCGCCGATGTGTTGCTGCTGGCGACAGGCGATGGCGTGAAAACATTTACCCGGTAATATTGTCGTCATACGGGTGCAATAAACTGGTTATCCTTACGGCCAAGGAGTTTCGTTATGCAATCTGAACATACCTTTAAACAATACGATGCCGAGCTCGAATCGGTACGTGCCAAAGTACTGCAAATGGGCGGCCTGGTTGAAGAACAGATTGTCAACGCCATCGAAGCCTTGATAGAGGCCGACGTTTCCCTGGCCAACCAGGTCATCGAGCGCGACCATGCGGTGAATGCGCTGGAAGTCGCGATCGACGAGGCATGCACCACCATCATCGCGCGCCGCCAGCCGACCGCGGGCGATCTGCGCATGATCATGATGATGGTCAAGACCATTACCGACCTGGAGCGTATCGGCGACGAAGCCACCAAGATCGCCCGTGTCGCGCACAAGATCCATGAGGCGGACCGCCTGTATTCGCCGCGCTTCAACGAAATCAAGGCGATGTGCGTGCAGGTCAGGGAGATGCTGCGCATCGCGCTGGACGCTTTTGCGCGGCTCGATGTCAGCCGCACCGTCGAAGTCGCACGCCAGGACATGCAGGTGGACGACGATTTCCGCGCCGTCACGCGCCAGCTCATCACGTTCATGCTGGAAGACCCGCGCACCATAACGATGTCGCTGGAAGTCATGTTCATCGCCAAGGCCATCGAGCGTATCGGCGACCATGCCAAAAACATCGCCGAATACGTGGTGTATATGGTCAAGGGCAAGGATGTGCGCCATATCACGATGCAGGAGATGGAAAAGGAAACCCTGCAGTAGGAGATTTTTTGAAGTCGCCACAGCCGTCCTCTTCGGAGATCGCCGCCGTCGATCTCGGTTCCAACAGCTTCCGCCTGCAAATGGCGCGTGTAGAGGACGGCCAGCTGTTCATGCACGATTCCCTGCGCGAAATGGTCAGGCTGGGCGCGGGGCTCCAAATGGATAAAACCCTCTCCCACGACGCCATGCAGCTCGCGGTGGAATGCCTGCGCCGTTTCGGCGAACGCCTGCGCGGGCTTGATCCGCACGCGGTGCGCGCCGTTGCCACCAATACTTTCCGCGTCGCCCGCAATGCTCCGGCACTGCTACAGCGCGCCGAAGAAGCGCTTGGTTTCCCGATCGAAATCATCGCCGGCCGCGAAGAGGCGCGCATGATTTTCATCGGCGTATCCCATAGCCTTCCCCCCTCCGAAATGCACCGGCTGGTGATCGACATCGGCGGCGGCTCGACTGAATTCATCGTCGGCCGGAATTTCGAGCCGCAGAAAATGGAAAGCCTGTACATGGGCTGCGTCAGCTACAGCATGCGGTTTTTTGCCGATGGCAAGCTGTCGGAAGGCAACCTGCGCCGCGCGGAGATTGCCGCGCGTACCGAGATTCAGGGCATACGTCGGGAGTTCTCGAGCGGTCACTGGCAGGATGCAATCGGCTCTTCCGGCTCGGCGCGGGCGTTAGGAGAAATCCTGCGGCTAAACGACTGGTCGGACGGCGCCATTACCCGTAGCGGGCTGGCCGAGCTGAAGGAGCGGCTGCTGCGCACCAGGGAAATCCGCAAGCTGGATCTGCCCGGGCTGTCCGTCGAACGCGCCGCAGTGATCGCCGGTGGGTATTCCATTATGGCAGCGGCGTTCGCGGAGTTAGGCATAGAGCACATGACGGTGGCCAGCGGCGCGCTGCGGGAAGGCGTGCTGTACGAGCTCTTGGGCCGCATGCGGCATCAGGATACGCGCGAAGCCACGGTGCACCAGTTCAAGCGTCGCTATCACGTGGATGCGCCGCAGGCGCGTCGAGTGCAACTGCTGGCGCTGGCGCTGCTGGAGCAGATCGCACGCAAGCTGGAAATGGAACAGGCGCTGGCGCGGCAATATCTGACTTGGGCGGCGCGCCTGCACGAGATCGGCATTTCGATCGCCCACTCCGGCTACCACAAGCATTCCGCCTATATCATCGAAAATGCCGACATGCCTGGTTTCTCGCGCATGGATCAGCAAATGCTGGGCATGCTGCTGCGCGCGCAGCGCCGCTCCCTGACCAAACTGACTGCTCTGCCCACGCATAACGATCATCTGGCTTTGATACTGGTGCTAAGGCTGGCGGTGCTGTTCCATCGCAACCACATGGAATTCACCATGCCGGCGCCGGAATTGTGCTGGGAACCCAACGGACAGTTCCGGCTGGCGGTGGATCCGGAATGGCTGGCGGAAAATCCGCTTACCGAGGCAGCACTTGCGGCCGAGGCGGCTTATTGGAAAGACATCAATATCACGCTGGCAATCGACGCGTGATCATTCTTCCCGCGCCAGTTCCTGGCCGAAGTTCGCCAACAGGAATTCCTGCGCGCTGAACGGCTGGGCGCGGCCCGGTTTCCTGTGGCGATAGCTGCCGTCCGGCTGCATCTCCCAGGCTTGTAAATTATCTTTGAGGTAAGGCTCCAGCCCTTCCTTCAGCACGCGTTTCTTGAGCTTGGGGTTGAGCACCGGAAAGCAGGTTTCGATGCGGCGGAAGAAGTTGCGGTACATCCAGTCGGCGCTGGCGAGGTAGACATCCTGTGCGCCGCCGTTGTGGAAATAGAAAATCCGCGAATGTTCCAGGAAACGGCCGACGATGGAACGCACCCGTATGTTTTCCGACACCCCGGCCATGCCGGGCCGCAGCGCGCAGACGCCGCGCACGATCAGGTCGATCTCCACCCCGGCGAGGGAAGCCGCATACAGCGCGCGGATGATGTCCGGGTCGAGCAGCGCGTTCATCTTGGCGATGATGCGTGCCTTCTTGCCAGCCCGGGCGTTTTCCGCCTCGTTATGGATCGCCTTGATCAGTTGCTGGTGCAGCGTGAACGGCGATTGCCACAGATGTTTCAGCTTGGTGGCCTTGCCCAGGCCGGTGAGTTGGGCAAAGATGTCGTTGACGTCCGCGCTGATCTCGGCGTGGCAGGTAAGCAGGCCGAAATCGGTATAGAAACGCGCGGTGCGCTGGTGGTAGTTGCCGGTGGCAAGATGCACGTAGCGGCGCAGCTTGCCTTCCTCGCGCCGCACTACCATCGCCATCTTGGCGTGCGTCTTGTGGCCGACGACGCCGTATACCACGTGAGCGCCCACTTCCTCCAGTTTGGCTGCCCAGTTGATGTTGGCCTCCTCGTCGAAGCGCGCCATCAGCTCCACCACCACGGTCACTTCCTTGCCGCGGCGGGCTGCGTCGATCAATGCCTGCATCATCGTCGAATCCGAGCTGGTGCGGTAAACCGTCTGCTTGATCGCCAGCACGTCGGGGTCTGCCGCCGCCTGCTGGATGAATTCCACCACCGGGTTGAACGACTGGAACGGCAGGTGCAGCAGGATGTCGCCCTTGCGGATGACCTTGAAAATATCGGTTTCCTTGCCGATTTCGCGCGACAGGCTGGGTATGTAGCGCGGAAATTTCAGATCGGGCCGTTCCACCCCGTCCGGGATCTGCATCAGGCGCACCAGATTGACCGGGCCGTTGACCTGGTACAGGTCGTCGGGGATGAGCCCGAACTGCGCGAGCAGAAACGCCGACATTTCCGGCGAACAGTTGTCCGCCACTTCCAGCCGTACGCCGTCGCCGAACTGGCGGTGGGTGAGCTCGCCTTGCAGCGCCAGGCGCAAATCCTTGATTTCTTCCTCGTCGACAAACAGGTCGCTGTTGCGCGTCACGCGGAACTGGTAGCAGCCGCGCGCGGTCATGCCGCTGAACAGTTCGCCGACATGGGCATGCAAAATGGAAGACAGGAAAACGAAGCCGTATTCGCAGCCGGCCAGCTCGGGCGGCAGCCGGATCACCCGCGGTAACGCACGCGGCGCCTGCACGATGGCCATGCCGGAGTTGCGGCCGAAAGCGTCCTTGCCTTCCAGTTCCACCGCGAAGTTGAGGCTTTTGTTGAGCACGCGCGGGAACGGATGGGCCGGGTCCAGCCCGATCGGCGTCAGCACCGGCATCAGCTCGCGGAAGAAATAGTCGCGTATCCACTCGGCCTGCGCCTCGTTCCACTGGGTGCGGCGCAGAAAATCGATGCCCTCGGCCTTCAGTTGCGGCACCAGGACATCATTGAAGATCTGGTACTGCCTGGCTACCAGTCCGTGCGCCACCTCGCTAACCTGCGCATAGATCTGGCCGGCCGGGAGGCCGTCGGCAGCGGTAAAGGCGGAATTGAACTGTATCTGCTCCTTGAGGCCGGCAACGCGCACCTCGAAGAACTCATCCATATTGCTGCTGACGATGCACAGGAACTTCAGGCGCTCCAGCAGCGGATTGCGCTCGTCCTCCGCCTGCGCCAGCACGCGGCGGTTAAAAGCCAGAATACCCAGTTCGCGGTTAAGGAAATACTCGGGGGCAGTCAATCTTATCGGTGAGGCCACAAAAAAAGATTTGTCAAAAGTTATGATCGGATCGCGACGGGTTTATTGCGGAACGAAGCCGGACGGTTTTTCCGCACCTTCGCCGAAGAAATAGGCTTCGGTCTGTTCCGCCAGATATTTGCGTGACTGCGGGTCCGACAGACTCAAACGATGCTCGTTGATCAGCATGGTCTGGTGTTTTTTCCAGCCCTCCCAGGCTTCCTTGGATACGTTTTCGTAAATCTTGTTGCCGAGCGTGCCGGGATAGGGGGGGAAATCCAGCCCCTCGGCCTCGCGCCCGAGTTTGATGCATTTGACGGTTCTTGCCATGATTCCACTCCTGTTGATTAATCGGTAATCATAGCCTAAAGCCCCGCAGATTGGCGAGAATCCCCGTGCCGGCCAGGCACCAGACGATCACCGCGCCGGACGGCAGGTCGAACACCGCCGACAACGCCAGTCCGACGGCGTAAGCCAGCGCACCGAGCGCATAGCCGCCGGCCAGCCGCCGATTTTGCGGCCAGTTGCGTACCGCCAGTGCCGGCATGATCAGGCTGGAAAACACCAGGTAGACGCCCACCAACTGCACCGAAGCGGTGACCGCGACGGCGAACAGCGCATAGAAGCCGAAGTGCTCCAGGCGCTGCCTGGCGCCGAACCAGATAGCCAAAGTCAAAACGGCAACCGCCGCCGCAGGGATCAACTGCGCCGGCGTTACCCATAAAATCTGGCCGGAGAGCAGGTCTTTCAGGTGTTCGCCGCCGTGCGGGTTGTTGGCCAGCAGCAGAATCCCGGCGCTGGCCGCCAGCACAAAAATCGCGCCTATCAGCGCTTCCTGCACTTCCGGCCAGTTCTTCTCGATCCAGGTGAGCAGAAAAGCACCGGGCAGCGCGGCGGTCAGGGCCGCCGCCTGCACGGCCCAGCCCTGCGGCTCCCAGCCCATCAGGTCGGCGGCGATCACGCCCAGCGCCGCGATTTGCGCCACTGCCAGGTCGATGAACACGATGCCGCGCTTCAGCACCTGCTGGCCCAGCGGAACGTGGGTTGCGAGCACCAGTAGTCCCGCCAGCAACGCGGGGGCGAGGAGGTTGAGGTTGAGCGTATCGAAGTTCATTTGGCGGCATCCAGCAGGCGTTGCACGGTATCGTCGAACAGGCCGAAGAGATCCTTGGCGCGGTCGTCGCCGCCGACCGTGAACGGCAGTGCGACCGCGGGAATCTTCGCCCGCTCCGCCAGCCACTGCGAGGCCCGGTCGTCGTTATAGGCGGCGCGTATCACCATCCTGGCCGGCTGCCTTTTGAGTTGGTCCAGCACTTCCGCCAGATGGCTGCCGGTGGGTTCGACGCCGGGCTTGGGCTCCAGCGTCGCCACCTCTTTCAGTCCCAGCCAGTCGCTCAGGTAAGGGAAGGCCTTGTGCTGCACCACGATGGCGGCACCCTTGAGCGGCGCGGCCTGGCCTTCCCAGCGCTTGATCGCGTCCTGCCAGCGCTGCGCGAAATCCTGGTGGCGGGATTTATAGAACGCCGCGTTAAGCGGGTCGATTTCGGCCAGGCGCTGTGCCAGCGCATCGGCGACTTTGGCGATGTTGCGCGGATCGGTCTGGATGTGCGGGTTGCCCTGGGCATGCACGTCGCCGTCGGCGCGGTCCAGCCGCGACGGCACTTCCAGCCGCCGCACATAGCTGCCGGCCTCGAAATAGCCCGGTTTGCCCGGCTGGATTTCCGCATTGCCGGCCTGGCGTAGCACCATCGGCAGCCAGCCGATTTCCAGTTCCAGCCCGGTGCACGCTGCCAGATTGGCCGAGCGCGCCTTGGCGATCAGGCTGGGCTTGGCCTGCACGTGATGCACATCCTGCAAGGCCTGCGTGGCGTTGTAGACGGAAACCTTGTCGCCGCCCAGTTCCTGCGCCAGCGCGCCCCATTCCGGTTCGCAGGCGAAAACGTTGAGCGCGGCCCGTGCCGACGATAGTGTCAGCAGGCATAGCGCGAGGACGGAAATGATTTTTTTCATGGCGTGCTCCTGTTAGAACTTGTGGGCGCCATGCGCGCCCAGGCTCATGATGTATTGAACGAAGAACTGGTTGTCGGTCGCATGCTCGCGCGACCGGTCGCGTGCCAGTTGCAGGCGGATGCGGCTGAATTCGCTCGGGCTGTAGTCCATCATCAGGCTGATGCGGTCCGGGTTGTAGCCGTCGGCAACGATTTTGGCGTTATTGCTCGCATAGTCGGTACTGCCGCTGCCCAGCCGGTCGTAGCGCAAGCCGGTGCGCCAGTACGGCATGAACTGATAGACGCCTTGCACATACCAGCCGGACTGGCTGGCATGGTAGCGGTCGGCGCTGGCAATAACGGTATCCACGTCGTAAGTCAGCGTGCCCGATTCGCTACGATGCAGATATTCGCCCTGCAGCTTGAAGTTGGTGGCGTTGATGTTGCCGTTGGGAGCCCATTTCCAGACGAAATCGGCAATCCACAAGCGGCTGGTGCCGCTGAATTGATTGGTGATGAAATTGCCGGCAGTATCGAGGTCGGATGATAGCCGCTTGCTGGGCGAGGCGCGCAGATAGGACAGCCCCGCGCGCCAGCTGCTGCTGATGCCGATGTCGCCGCCGACATGGCCGAACGCGCTGCCCATCGCGGCGCCGTTCTTGTCCTTGCCTGCTGTATCGGCGATGCGCCCGCGTCCGGCTTCGGCGCCGAGTTCGATAAAGGTGTTGGTGGGCGCCACCCACTTTATCTGCACGCCGTCGTCGCCGAACTGCCCGCCGAGAAAGGCCTGGTATGCCAGCGGATTGTCGACGAAATCCCAGGTATGCGCGTGCTGCTCGTTGAGGTAGCCGATGCCGGAGAAGAAGCGCCCGCCCTTGACGGTCAAGCCCGCCGGGAGCGAGGTGGTCTGCACGAAAGCCTCTTCCACGCCGACGGTATTATCCGGCGCCAGCGCCAGGTTCAGCCCGCCGTAGAAGTAGTGGTCAATGTTGGCGTAGACCCCCAGCTCCGATTCCGCCAGGCTCAGGCCGCGCAGGCCGGGGCCGATTGCACCGCCGGTCTGGAAGCCGGTGATGTGGAAGTCGGAATTCTGCGAGCGGTTGGCGTAAATGCCGGAAAGGATCAGCGAAATATCCGGATTGAAAGCATTGCCGGATGCCGGCGCGCGATTGGCGGCCGCCTGGTCTGCCGCGATTTCCGCCCTGGCGGCGCTTTCCACGGCCTTGCCAGCGCTGCCCTGCACCTGCTCCAGCTTGTTTTCCAGCGCCTGGATGCGCGCTTCATAGCTTTGCTTCATCTGCTGCACCGTCTGTTGCATCTCGGCACGCAATTTCTCTATCTCGTCGCTGTCGTTGGCGGCCGCCAGCATCGGATAGCCGCAGGCAAGCGCAACGGCGCCTGCCAATAATTTCCGTTTGAACATGATGACCTCGTTTGTGCAATGAACGAATACACCGCTGCGGCAGGGCGCCGACGGTGCAAGGTGTCACAAGCTAAACGGATCGGGGCGGCGCGCGGGCGGCGTAGTGTAGGGTGGGCTCGGAGCAGCGGCGAATCCCGCTTTCGATGAATGGCGGACAATGGTCGGCCGGCACCGCAAAAACCTGATGATGGCTGCCAACCGCATTGCCGAGCGAGGCATACACCATGCACTTGTCGCAAAAGGACAGGTGCGGCGCTTTTTTATCCTGCTGCGATTCGCTCTGCGCGTCCGCGAAGTGCGAGATGGCATGCACGGCGGCGCCCTGCTGGCCGAGGCCGAACAGGAAGGCGAGCGAAAGGGTCAGTAGAAGACGCCGCAACATGAGCCGCATTCTAGCGCAACTTTGTGCAAAGACATCGCAAACGCCGGTTTTTCCGTCGTTGACGGCTGGTTTTCCGTTAAAATACGCTTTTCAATCCGACGCGCGCCATTTTATGAAAAATGCGCGTTTCCGCTATCTGCTGCCTGGGCCACCGATGAATCAAATACCTCCCGTCGTCCTTACTTTCGCCGGCACCGACCCTACCAGCGGCGCGGGCCTGCAGGCCGACATCCTGACTTTGTCCAGCATCGGCTGCCACCCGACCTCGGTGGTGACTGCCGTTACCGTGCAGGACACGCTGGGCGTGGACAACGTGATGGTGTTCGATGCCGAATGGATCGAAGAGCAGGCGCGCGCTGTGCTGGAAGACATGGAAGTGGTCGTGTTCAAGCTCGGTATGCTGGGCAGCGTCGAAAACGTCGCGGTGATCGCCGAAATTCTGGCTGACTATCCGGACGTGCTGCTGGTGATGGATACCGTGCTGGCTTCCGGGCGCGGCGACGAACTGGCGTCGGAAGAGATGCAGGAAGCGATGCGCGACCTGCTGCTGCCGCAGGCTTCGCTGATCACCCCCAACAGCATGGAGGCGCGGCGCCTGGCTTTCATGGACGACAGCGAGGACGACGAGGAAAACGCCTCGCTGGAAGAATGCGCCCGGCGCTTGCTGGCCCTGGGCTGCGAGCACGTGCTGATCACCGGCACCCACGAGCGCAGCATCGACGTGACCAACACGCTGTACGGCCGGAACGGCAGCATGCGCTCCTGGCGCTGGGATCGCCTGCCGGGCAGCTACCATGGCTCCGGCTGTACGCTGACCTCGGCGATCGCGGCTTGCCTGGCGCATGGCCTGACAATGGAAGAAGCCGTGGCGGAAGCGCAGGAATATACCTGGGCCACGCTCAAGGGCGCGTTTCGCCCCGGCATGGGCCAATATATTCCGGATAGGCTGTTCTGGGCGCGCGACGAGGATGACTCGCAGAACAATTAACGGGCTGTATGCGATCACGCCGGACTCTTCGGATATCGACGATCTGCTGCAACGGGTCGAGGCTTGCCTGGCGGGCGGGGCCGGCGTGCTGCAGTACCGCAACAAACACGTCGCCGCGCCGCATCTGGCGATGGCCGGCGTCCTGGCCGCACGCTGCCGGGCGTATAAAGTGCCGTTCATCGTCAACGACGATATCGAACTGACGCTGGCGGTCGGTGCCGACGGCGTCCATCTGGGGCGCGAGGACGGCGACTGCCTTGCGGCGCGCGCGCGCCTCGGGCCGGACCGCATCATCGGCATCAGCTGCTACGACAGCCTGCAACGGGCGCTGACGGCGCAACAGGGCGGCGCCGATTATGTCGCCTTCGGCAGCGTATTTCCCTCCTTAACCAAACCCCACGCGCCGCATGTGCCGCTCAGCCTGCTTGCCGAAGCAAGGCGACGGCTGCAAACCCCCATCGTTGCCATTGGGGGCATATCGCTGCACAATGCGGCTCAAGTAATACAGGCAGGCGCCGATGCTGTAGCGGTAATCAGCGCGGTATTTGATGCGCCGGATGTCGGCCTGGCCGCGCAGGAATTTTCCAACCTTTTCAAGCAGGGCACCACAGAGTCATCATCATGAGCAGAAACCAGCAGTTGTTCGAACAATCCCGGAAACTCATCCCCGGCGGCGTCAATTCGCCGGTGCGCGCTTTCCGCTCCGTCGGCGGTACGCCGGTATTCTTCAAGCGCGGTCTGGGGGCGCATGTGTGGGACGAGGACGACAAGCGCTATATCGACTATGTCGGCTCCTGGGGCCCGATGATCCTCGGCCATGCCCATCCGGAAGTGACAGCGGCGGTGCGCGCAGCCGCTGGCGACAGCCTTTCCTTCGGTGCGCCGACGGCGCGTGAACTGGAGATGGCGGAACTCTTGATCGAACTGGTGCCCAGCATGGAACAGGTGCGGCTGGTCAGTTCCGGCACCGAGGCCACGATGAGCGCGATCCGCCTGGCGCGCGGTTTCACCGGGCGCAGCAAGATCGTCAAGTTTGAAGGCTGCTACCACGGCCACGCCGACGCATTGCTGGTAAAAGCGGGCTCGGGCGCGCTGACCTTCGGCCAGCCCAGTTCCGCCGGCGTACCGCCGGAAGTCGCGGCTCATACCTTGACGCTGTCCTACAACGATATCGCCGGTGTGGAAGGACTGTTCGCCGAGATCGGCGATGAAATCGCCTGCGTCATCGTCGAGCCGGTCGCCGGCAATATGAACCTGATTGCGCCGCTTCCAGGCTTTCTCGAAGGCCTGCGCAGCTTGTGTTCCAGGCATGGCGCAGTGCTGATTTTCGACGAGGTGATGACCGGCTTCCGCGTCGCGCTGGGTGGGGCGCAAGGACTATACGGCATTACCCCCGACCTCACCACGCTGGGCAAGGTCATCGGCGGCGGCTTGCCGGTGGGCGCTTTCGGCGGACGCCGCGACATCATGCAGTGCCTGGCCCCGGTCGGGCCGGTATATCAGGCCGGCACCTTGTCCGGCAATCCGGTCGCGGTGGCGGCCGGGCTCACTACTTTGCGGTTGGTGCGGGAGCCCGGCTTCTACACACGCCTGACCGCGCGCACGCGCCAGTTTGCCGAAGGCCTGAGCGCCGCCGCCAGGGAGCGTGGCATACCGTTCAGCGCGCAGAGCGTGGGCGGCATGTTCGGCATTTATTTCAGCGACCGCGCGCCCACCAGCCATGCCGAAGTCATGCAGTGCGACAAGGAAGCCTTCAACCGTTTCTTCCACGCGATGCTGGAACAGGGCGTCTATCTTGCACCGTCCGCGTTCGAGGCGGGCTTTGTCTCGGCGGCCCACGACGAAGAGGTGATCGAGCAAACATTGCGGGCGGCACGGAACGCCTTGAAGATGTAACGGTTTGGATTCTCATTGAAGTCGGCGGGCTGAACCCGGAGGAGTTCTTTGTGGAAGATGACCCAGAAAATCCGGAACAAACGGAACAGGCAGTTCCGGCGGATAAATCTAAAAAATTTCAGATCAGAGTGGTCGGTGCGGCGATTATCCATGCGCTAGGCCGCCTGCTGCCCCGGCTGGGTCTGTATTTCTTCATGCTCGCGGCCCCCCTGGCGATTGTCGGGTATCCCGCATACAAAGTTGCCGAACGGTTGGCGGATTACTCGACGGCGAACACGCTGGAAGCCGGGTTCGCCGGCATGGAAATCAACAAGGTCAAGGATCTCGACAACAAATCCGCCTGGTTCAAGTCGAAAGGGCATATCGACGTCCTGCTCTCGTTCAAGGCCAAAGACGGCAAGACCTATATTTCAGTGCTCAAGAAACCATGGACTTCACCAGGCCTCAAGGGCAAGATGGAGGAGCAATATCAGGAAGGCGAGATATATACCCTGTACCAGACGGGCGACGGCGGGGTGCATGCCGAAGAGGACGTCGCCAAAGACAATTTCTTCATGCTCACCTTGCTGATGGGGCTGGTTTTTATCGCTTACGTATTGTTCGTGCTGATCAGGAAGAGGCTGTCGACCCAGCAGCCGGAGATGGTTCATCTGGCGTCGAGCGCGACAGCCAAAAGCATTATTGCCGCGCAGTCGGTCGCTTTGCTGGTTGCGGCCGTGCTGACGGGGGTTGTCGCGTATCAGCCCATTTTCATTCCCAACCTGCTGTACCTGGGCTGCTACTGGGGAGCCGTCGTGTTCCTGGCGATCTCCCTGCGGCTGCTGGTATTTCAGCCTGTTCATCCCGAACCGGTTGCGAAGGAGCAAGCGGAGCCGGAAAAGCCCAGAGCTCAGCGGCCATGAGCAAAATTACCCGGACTGATGGCGGAAAAAGCATGCGCTGTGAATTATGCGATGCCGTCGGCGGCGAGCTGCTGCGGCAAGATGGCTTATGCCGCGTAGTATTGGTGGCCGACGCCTGGTATCCCGGCTTCTGCAGGGTGATCCTGAACCGGCATGTAAAGGAAATGAGCGACCTCGACGAGGACGAGCGCTCAGGGCTGATGCGGGTGGTGTTGGCGGTGGAAAAAGGTGTACGGGAGGTGCTGCGGCCCGACAAGGTCAATCTGGCCAGCCTGGGCAATATGACGCCGCATATTCACTGGCATGTGATTCCGCGTTTCGCCGACGACCGCCACTTTCCCAACTCGATCTGGGGCGAAGCGCAGCGTGACGGCGTCGCCCATACCACAGATGCTATTGCTGCACGGCTGCGGCAAGCCATTCAAGTCGCCTTGCCGGACGTTTAAACCCATAACAGCAGTTACCGCCGATGCGCGCCGATAAACGCAGATAAAACATGGTGTTATCGACGTTCATTGCACCACCCAAAGGTGAGTGAAAACTTCTGTAACGCATTACATCGCCGGCGTTCATCTGCGTTTATCGGCGGTTAATCGCCGTTTTTAGGTTAAATCTTCAACCGCTCCACCACCTTGCCGTTCTTCAGGTGCGATTCGATGATCTCATCGATATCGTGCTTGTCCATATAGGTATACCAGACCGCTTCCGGATACACCACGACCACCGGGCCTTCGCTGCAACGGTCCAGGCATCCGGCGCGATTGATGCGCGATTTGCCCTTGCCGTGCAGGCCGAGTTCCTTGGCTTGGCTTTTGGCATACTCGAACAACTCGCCGGCACCCCTGTCGCAACAGCATGGGCCGCCGTCATCGCGCTGGTTGAGGCAGAAGAATACGTGGTGTTTGTAGTAATTCATCAAGCTTCAATTTCCGGATAAGGTGTCTTCGTGGGTGAACGTCCAGGTGCGGGTGATGCTGAGGATATCCGTATCCTTGCGCATGTCCGCGGTAAATTCGGCATACGGCGCTGCCAGCTCCACGATGCGGCGCGCCGCGTCGTCCAGGACCTTATGGCCTGAACTCTGGTTGATCTCCAGGCTGTCGATGTTGCCGTCGGCGCGGAGCGATACCGTCATGCGCAGCTGGCCATACAGTTTGTGCGCCTTGGCTTCCTCGGGGTAATTGAGGTTGCCGACTTTTTCCACTTTCTGGCGCCAGGCTTCGACATAAGCCGCAAAACGGTATTCCTGCACGCGCGCGCCGATGTATTTGCGCTTGGGCCGTTTCTGGTAATTGTCCTGCTCGCGTGCGATTTCGGCCTCCAGCCGCACCGCTTCCAGACTCTGTGCCACCAGTTCGCCGGCGTTAAGGCGCGGTTTGGCGGAAGCCGATGGCGTGGGCGCCTGTTCGACGGAGCGCTGTGCGTCAAGTTGCGTCATCGTCTGTTGCACGCGCCGCTCCAGTTCGCGCACCTGCTGTTCACGCCGGGCGGCCTCGGTTTCCAGCTGCGCCACCTGTGCCGAGGCCTGATGTGTTTCGGCGACGGGTTTGGCGGCGGTTTCCCTGGGTTTGTTTTTCGGTACCGGCAGCGGCGACTTCATACGCCGGTTGGCTTCGGTATTGCCGCCGCGATCGAGGTTGGCCTGCCCCAGCGCATCGGCCTTGTCCGGGCGCAACTGCGATTTCGCATTGACCAGGATCACGTCCAGCGCCGGCAAATTATCCTTCAGCCGGCTGAGATCGGGAGGGCTGAATTTCAGGCCGAGGATGATGAAGGCATGCAACAGCAACGAAGCCACGATCATCGTGCCGAGGCGGTTGTCTTCATCAAGCAGGTGCGTCAAGTGCCTAACCTCGCCAGCAGCTTGTCGTGGATGCCGCCGAAGCCGCCGTTGCTCATTACCAAGATATGGTCGCCGGGACGGGCTTCCGTTGCAATGGTTTCGACCAGTGTGCCGAGGTCGTCATGAGCGGCGGCTTTTGTCCCGAGCGGCGCCAGAGCTTCCCCGGCATCCCAGCCAAGATTGCCTGCGTAGCAGAATACGCGGTCGGCCTCGGCCAGGCTGCCGGGCAGCGCGGCTTTCATCACGCCCAGTTTCATCGTATTGGAGCGCGGCTCCAGCACCGCGAGAATGCGCGCAGCGCCTACCCTGGCGCGCAGGCCGGCCAGCGTCGTCGCGATCGCGGTGGGATGGTGGGCGAAATCGTCGTAAACCGTGATGCCGTTCACCGTGCCGCGCACTTCCATGCGGCGCTTGACATTCCGGAAGCGGCCCAAAGCCTCGCCGGCGACATTGACCGGGATGCCTATGTGGCGCGCCGCGGCAATTGCGGCCAGCGCATTGCTGCGGTTGTGGGCGCCCATCAACTCCCACTGCACACGGCCCTGCGGCGACCCGGCAAAGCTCAAGTCGAAGCTGCCGTTGGCATCGGGCCCGGCAGCCTGCCAGCCGGCGGCATGATTGAAGCGCTCGACTGGCGTCCAGCAGCCGCGCGCCAGCACCCGCTCCAGGCTGTCCTCGCCGCCGTTGGTAACAATCAAGCCCTGCCCCGGCACGGTGCGCACGAGGTGGTGGAACTGGGTCTCTATGGCGCCCAGATCGGCGAAGATGTCGGCGTGGTCGAATTCCAGGTTGTTGAGCACCGCGGTGCGCGGCCGATAATGGACGAATTTGGAGCGCTTGTCGAAGAAGGCGGTATCGTATTCGTCGGCTTCGATGACGAAAAACGGCGAATTGCCGTCCGGCTCCTGGCGCGGCGCGGCGGGCAGCCGCGCGGAAATGCCGAAATTCTGCGGTACGCCGCCGATGAGAAAGCCCGGTGCCAAGCCCGCGTCTTCCAGTATCCAGGCCAGCATGGAACTGGTGGTGGTCTTGCCGTGGGTGCCGGCAACGGCCAGCACCCATTTATCATGCAGGATGTTTTCCGCCAGCCACTGGGGGCCGGATACATAGCGCAGCCCGCGGTTGAGGATTTCTTCCATCAGCGGATTGCCGCGCGAGACGACGTTGCCAATCACGAAAACGTCCGGGTTCAACCCGATCTGGTCCGCGCCGAAGCCTTCGATCAGCGCGATGCCCTGCGCCTCCAGCTGGGTGCTCATCGGCGGATAGACATTGCTGTCGCAGCCGGTGACGCGATGGCCCGACTGCTGCGCCAGCGCGGCGATGCCGCCCATGAAAGTCCCGCAGATGCCGAGAATGTGAATATGCATAATATGGCTTCTTTTCAAGCTTGGTGGTGGCGCTGCGGGCGACGTGTCCGGTCAAGATGAGCAACGGAGTGTGAAAGCGCCGCACGCCATATTCGACATGCCCTTCCGCGCAGTCGGGCCATCTCGGCGATGGCTGGCTGTTCACCGGCAAAAACGCTGCGGGCCGACAGCATGGTCCACAACGACAAGCAAAAACCGCTATATTCCATGCCTCTCACAGAACGCGCACATACCCCGAAATAGTTTACCCCCCGGATGGCCCGGCACCGCCGTGATTTCCCTTGAGGCCATCGTCGATCTTCACCGTGATTCCTGCTTACCGTATGCACTTGCGTGCGGCGTGGCTCGCGCAGATTCAGGAGGCTAACAAACCGCGTATAATAAGGCATTTAGCGTGGGAATGGGGAAGCCGTCGCCCGTCGATCCGCTCATTTCGATAGGACGTTTTTCCAGATACCGGGCCCAACATTAAAACGGACTGTTTTGCAGACAGGCCGCATGTTCGCAGCGAAAGTCATTCATGAGACAAGACCTTATTTCACCCACCGAAGCCATCCTGCGCGACCTGTTGTCGCGCCGCATCATGATACTGGACGGCGCGATGGGCACGATGATCCAGCAGTACAAGCTGACCGAACAGGATTACCGCGGCGCGCGCTTTGCCGATTTTGCCGCGCCGGCCGGCGCACGCGAGCTGTTCGTCAAGGGCAACAACGAGCTGCTGACGCTGACGCAGCCGCAGGTGATCCAGGAAATTCACGAGCAGTATCTGGCCGCCGGCGCCGACATCGTCGAGACCAATACTTTCGGTGCCACCAAGGTGGCGCAGGACGACTACCATATGGCACACCTGGTGCATGAGATGAACGTCCAGGCCGCCAAGCTGGCGCGTGCCGCATGCGACAACTATGCCACGCCGGACAAGCCGCGCTTCGTCGCCGGTGCGTTGGGGCCAACGCCGAAAACCGCGTCGATTTCGCCTGACGTCAACGATCCGGCTGCGCGCAACATCACTTTCGACCAGCTGGCCGCGGCCTACCTTGAACAGACACGCGGCCTGGTCGAAGGCGGCGTCGATATCCTGATGGTCGAAACCATATTCGATACGCTCAACTGCAAGGCAGCGCTGTTTGCGATCGACACTTTCTTCGAGGAAACCGGCCGGCGTTTGCCTATCATGATTTCCGGCACCGTCACCGATGCTTCCGGACGCATCCTGTCGGGCCAGACCGTGCCGGCGTTCTGGAATTCGGTGCGTCATGCCAAGCCGCTGACCATCGGCCTCAACTGCGCGCTGGGCGCCACCTTGATGCGGCCGTATGCCGAGGAACTGTCGCAGATCGCCGATACCTTCATCTGCATCTATCCCAACGCCGGCCTGCCCAACCCGATGTCGGACACCGGCTTCGACGAAAAGCCCAAAGATACCTCGTCGTTGCTCAAGGAATTCGCCGCAAGCGGTTTCGTCAATATCGCGGGCGGTTGCTGCGGCACCACGCCCGCGCATATCAAGGCCATCGCCGAACAAGTGCAGGGCGTCGCGCCGCGCAAGATTCCCGCGATTCCGCGCGCGACGCGGCTGTCGGGGCTGGAGCCGTTCACCATCGACGACAGCTCGCTGTTCGTCAACGTCGGCGAGCGCACCAATGTGACAGGGTCCAAGGCGTTCGCGCGCATGATTCTCAACGGCCAGTTCGACGAGGCTTTGGTGGTCGCGCGCCAGCAGGTCGAAAACGGCGCGCAGGTGATCGATATCAACATGGACGAGGGCATGCTGGACGCGGTTGCCGCGATGACGCATTTTCTCAACCTGGTGGCGTCCGAGCCGGACATTGCGCGCGTGCCGGTGATGATCGACTCATCCAAATGGGAGGTTGTAGAGGCCGGCCTCAAGTGCGTGCAGGGCAAGTCCATCGTCAACTCGATCTCGATGAAAGAAGGCGAGCGGGAGTTCCTGCGCCAGGCCAGGTTGTGCCGCCGCTACGGTGCGGCGGTGATCGTCATGGCCTTCGACGAACAGGGCCAGGCCGATACTTACCAGCGCAAGATCGAAATCTGCAAGCGCGCCTACGATTTGCTGGTGCGGGAGCTCGATTTTCCGCCGGAAGACATCATTTTCGACCCGAATATTTTCGCCATTGCCACCGGCATCGATGAGCACAACAACTACGCGGTGGACTTCATCAACGCCACGCGTTGGATACGCGAAAATCTGCCCCATGCCAAGGTGTCGGGCGGCGTGTCCAACGTCAGTTTCAGTTTCCGCGGCAACGACCCGGCACGCGAGGCCATCCACACGGTATTCCTCTACCACGCGATCAAGGCCGGCATGACCATGGGCATCGTCAACGCCGGCATGGTCGGCGTCTATGACGACCTGCCGGCGGAACTGCGCGAGCGGGTCGAGGACGTGGTGCTGAACCGTCGCCCGGACGCGACCGAGCGCATGATCGAAATCGCCGGTACGCTGACTGCGGGCGGCAAGAAGGAAGCTTCTACGCAGGAATGGCGCGGTACGCCGGAAAATCCGGTGCCGGTGCAGAAGCGCCTGGCGCATGCGATGGTGCACGGCATCACCGAATATATCGTCGAGGATACCGAAGAGGCGCGCCAGCAGGTCATGAAGAACGGCGGTCGTCCAATCAACGTGATCGAAGGCCCGCTGATGGACGGCATGAACGTCGTCGGCGACCTGTTCGGGCAGGGCAAGATGTTCCTGCCGCAGGTGGTGAAGTCGGCGCGCGTGATGAAACAGGCGGTGGCACACCTGATCCCGTTCATCGAGGAAGAAAAGCGACGGGAAGAGCAGCGCACGGGCATTGTCGCCAAGCCCAAGGGCAAGGTGGTCATCGCCACCGTCAAGGGCGACGTGCACGACATCGGCAAAAATATCGTCTCGGTGGTGCTGCAGTGCAACAACTTCGAAGTGGTGAACATGGGCGTGATGGTGCCGGCCGCGGAAATCCTGGCGATGGCCAAGGCGGAAAATGCCGACATTATCGGCTTGTCCGGGCTGATCACGCCCTCGCTCGAAGAGATGGCCCACGTCGCCCGGGAGATGCAGCGCGACCCGCACTTCCGCGGCTTGCAAACGCCGCTCCTGATCGGCGGTGCGACGACCTCGCGCGCCCACACTGCGGTCAAGATCGCGCCGCATTATGAAGGCCCGGTGATTTACGTTCCCGATGCCTCGCGGTCGGTCGCCGTGATGCAGTCGCTGCTTACCCCCGAACAGCGTGCGGCCTATATTGAGGAAGTCGCGAACGATTACGACCGCGTGCGCACCCAGCATGCGAACAAGAAAGGCACGCCGCTGCTGCCGCTGAGGGATGCCCGCGCCAACAAAGCCAAGCTTGAATTCGCCGGAAAATATGCGCCGGTCAGACCGAAATTCATCGGCCGCCGCGTGTTCAAGAATGTCGATCTCGCCATGCTCGCGCAATACATAGACTGGGGGCCGTTCTTCCAGACATGGGATCTGGCAGGCGCCTATCCGGCGATTCTGCAGGACGAGATCGTCGGCGATGCCGCGAGCAAGGTATTTGCCGAGGGCCAGGCGATGCTGAAGAAAATCATCGACAACCGCTGGTTGAGCGCCAACGGGGTGGTTGCACTGCTGCCGGCCAACAGCGTCAATGACGACGACATCGAAATCTACACCGACGACACCCGTACCCAGGTGGCGTTCACCTATTACGGCCTGCGCCAACAGGCCGTGAAGCCGGTGATAGACGGCGTACCGCGGCCCAATCAATGTCTGGCGGATTTCATCGCGCCCAAATCCTCGGGCGTTGCCGATTACATCGGCATGTTCGCGGTTACCGGCGGCCTCGGCATCGAAAAGCACGAACAGCGTTTTATCGAAGCGCACGACGATTACAGCAGTATCATGCTGAAATCGCTGGCCGACCGCCTGGCCGAAGCCTTTGCCGAGTATCTGCACGAACGGGTGCGTACCGATTTGTGGGGCTACGCTAGCGACGAACGGCTGAGCAAGGAGGACTTGATCAAGGAGCGCTACCCGGGTATCCGGCCGGCGCCGGGTTATCCGGCTTGCCCGGACCATACGGTGAAGCCGGATATGTTCAGGATCATGCAATGCGACGAGATCGGCATGCAGCTGACGGAATCCTTTGCCATGCATCCGGGAGCCTCGGTGTCGGGATTCTATTTCGCCCACCACCAAGCGAAATACTTCAGCGTCGACAAGATAGGCGAAGACCAGTTGAACGATATGGTGGCAAGGCGCGGCGTGCCGAAGGAATATCTCGAGCGCTGGCTGGCGCCGAGTCTGTCCTGAAGGGGCGATTCCGTAATCGCGTACCCTTTGTGTATCATGATGTTAGCAAGACTGCGGCGGCCTTAACTAATAATTAAAGAAAGGCGAGACGATGCTGGATTCCACTCCGAGAGCAATCGAGGGACCGGAAATCGAGGCCATACTGGGCCAGGGCGTAACTATTCCGCCTCAGCCCAAGGCCTTGATGGAAATCGAGCATCTTGCCAAACAGCCCAGGGTCAACGTGAAGGCCATCGCCAATGTGATCGCCACCGACCCGGCTTTGCTTGCAAGCGTATTCAAGGTGGTCAATTCTCCGGCCATGGGCCTGTCACGGCGCATAGACTCGGCCGAAACCGCGATTACCCTGCTGGGTTTGACGCAGGTCACCAACCTGGTGAAAAGCATCGCCATCCGACAAGCGTTGAGCGGCAATTCGCTGGCGTACGAGAAATTCTGGGAGCGTTCCGGCGACATCGCCCAGATCGCCGCCGCCATCGCCAGGAAGCAATTCTCGATATGCCACATTCCTGCGGATCAGGCTTATATGGCAGGGCTGTTTCACGATTGCGGCGTGCCTATCCTGATGCAGCGTTTTGCGGATTACTGCAAGGAATTGGGGCAGCTGAACGGCGGCGGCTGGCCGGATCTCGCCCAACAAGACCGGCAGCATGATACCGACCATTGCGTCGTGGGCTATATGGTGGGCAAACATTGGCGCCTGCCGGACCTCATCCTGCAAGGCATACGCCACCATCACGAAACGCCGACGCTGGATCATCCGGCGAAAACCGTGGTGGCCATGCTGCAAGCCGCCACGCACATCTACAACGTGATGATGAAAACGCCGGATGATGCCGAATGGGCGATTTGCCGGCAGCATGCCATCGAGGAACTGGGCGTGAGCACCGACGGCCTGCGCGAGTTCGAGGAAGACATCATCGAAAACTACTCGGCAGCGAGATAAGCCTGCCCGCCGAGATTCCGGCGGTTTTACTTCAGTTTTGCCAGCTGTGCTTGCAGCTTGTCCACACTGGTGCGGAAATTGGCGAGGCGCTCCTGCTCCTGCGCCACCACGGCCGCCGGGGCGCGTTCGACGAAGCTGGCATTGGAAAGCTTGGCTTCCGCTTTAACGATCTCGCCCCGGATGCGGGCGATTTCCTTGGACAGCCGCTCCTTCTCGGCGGCAACGTCGATTTCCACCTTGAGCATCAGCCTGAATTCGCCCGCCAGCGCCACCGGCGCGTCCGCGTCCGGCAGCTCGGCGAGGATCTCGACCTCGGCCAGCTTGGCGAGCGGCTTGAGGTAGGGCGCGACGGCCTCCAGTGCGGCGTGCGGGCCGGCCGCCACCAGCGGCACTTTCTGCGCCGGCGACAGGTTCATTTCGCCCCTGAGGCTGCGGCAGGCGTCCACCGCCTGCTTGAGGTCGGCGACCCAGGCTTCCGCGGCGGCGTCGATCTTGGCGGGTTCGCTCTGCGGATAGGCCTGCAGCATGATGCTCTCGCCCGTGCGTCCGGCGAGCGGCGCCACCTTCTGCCACAGCTCCTCGGTGATGAACGGGATTACCGGATGCGCCAAGCGCAGCACGGTTTCCAGCACGCGCAATAATGTCCTACGAGTGGCGCGCTGCTGCGCCTCGCTGCCGCTCTGCAATTGCACCTTGGCGAGTTCCAGGTACCAGTCGCAATACTCGTCCCACACGAACTTGTAGATCGCCTGCGCCACATAATCGAAGCGGTAATCGGTGTAGCCCTTCTCCACCTCGGTTTCGGTGCGTTGCAGCAGGCTCACGATCCAGCGGTCGGCCTGGGAGAAATCCAGATAACCATCCGGTCCGCAATCGTTCCGGCACGGTCCCAGGCCGCAATCCTTGCCCTCGACGTTCATCAGCACGAAGCGCGTGGCGTTCCACAGCTTGTTGCAGAAGTTGCGATAGCCTTCGCAGCGCTGCATGTCGAACTTGATGTCGCGGCCCGGGCTCGCCAGGCTGGCAAAGGTGAAGCGCAGTGCATCCACGCCGTAAGCCGGGATGCCCTCGGGGAATTCCTTGCGCGTCTTTTTCTCGATGCTCTCGGCCTGCTTCGGGTTCATCAGGCCGGCGGTGCGCTTTTTCACCAGCTCGTCGGGGCTGATACCGTCTATCAAATCAATGGGATCGAGCACGTTGCCCTTGGACTTGGACATCTTCTGCCCTTCCGCATCGCGGATCAGGCCGTGCACGTAGACGTCCTTGAACGGGATCTTGCCGGTGATGTGCCTGGTCATCATCACCATGCGCGCCACCCAGAAGAAGATGATGTCGAAGCCGGTCACCAGCACCGACGACGGCAGGTAGAGATCGAGCGCGGAGTTGGACTTATCCGGCCACTCCGGCGTCCAGTCCAGCGTGGAGAACGGCCACAGCGCGGAGGAGTACCAGGTGTCCAGCACGTCCGGGTCGCGCATCAGCATGCCGGCGTAGCCCGCCTCGTCGGCCTGGTGCCGGGCCTCGGCTTCGTCGTGGGCGACGAATACTTCGCCGTTGACGCCGTACCACGCGGGAATCTGGTGCCCCCACCACAGCTGGCGCGAAATGCACCAGTCCTGGATGTTGTTGAGCCACTGGTTGTAAGTGTTCACCCAGTTTTCCGGGTGGAACTTGATCTCGCCGTTGGCGACCACTTCCAGCGCCTGCTCGGTGATGGATTTGCCGTCATTGCCGGGCTTGCTCATCGCCACGAACCACTGGTCGGTGAGCATGGGCTCGATCACGACGCCGGTCCGGTCGCCGCGCGGCACCTTGAGCTTGTGCTTGTCGATCTTTTCCAGCAGGCCGAGCGTTTCGAGGTCGGCCACGATGGCCGCTCTAGCGTCGAAGCGATCCATGCCGCAGTATTGTTCGGGCGCCTCGTGGTTGATCTTGGCATCCAGCGTGAGGATGGAAATCAGCGGCAAGTGATGGCGCTGGCCCACCGCGTAGTCGTTGAAGTCGTGCGCCGGCGTCACCTTGACCACGCCGGTGCCGAACTCGCGGTCCACGTAGTCGTCGGCGATGATCGGGATTTCGCGCGCGGCGAGCGGCAGCCTCACCGTCTTGCCTACGAGATGCTTATAACGTTCGTCTTCCGGGTGCACCATCACGGCGGTGTCGCCGAGCATGGTTTCGGGGCGCGTAGTGGCAACCGTGAGATGCCCCGAGCCGTCCGCCAGCGGGTAGCGGATATGCCACAGGAAACCGTCTTCCTCCTCGCTTACCACTTCCAGATCGGACACCGCGGTATGCAGCTTGGGGTCCCAGTTCACCAGGCGCTTGCCGCGGTAGATCAGGCCTTCGCGGTAGAGGCGCACGAAGGTCTCGGTGACGATTTTCGACAAGCCTTCGTCCATCGTGAAGCGCTCGCGCGTCCAGTCGGGCGAGGTGCCGAGGCGGCGCATCTGGCGGGTTATGGTGGAGCCGGAATGCTCCTTCCACTCCCAGACTTTTTCCAGGAATTTCTCGCGCCCGAGATCGTGGCGCGACAAGCCTTGGGCGTCGAGCTGGCGCTCCACGACGATTTGCGTGGCGATGCCGGCATGGTCGGTGCCCGGCTGCCACAGCGTATTGTCGCCGCGCATGCGGTGGTAGCGCGTCAGCGCATCCATGATGGTCTGGTTGAACCCGTGGCCCATGTGCAGCGTGCCGGTGACGTTGGGCGGCGGCAGCAGGATGCAGAAATTGTCGGTTTTTGCCGTGTCCAGTCCGGCTGAAAAATAGCCGCTCGATTCCCAGAAATCGTACCAGCGGCCTTCTATGTTCTTGGGTTCAAATGCTTTATCTAGTTCGCTCATGGGGCGGGATTTTACCACAGCCCTCCCCGCAGCCCATTTACCCACAGGTTTCCGGCAATTTCTGCTAGCATTTCAAGCCGTTCTGTAAAAGGGCTATCGCATGCTGCCACCAGTCTGGAGTTGGGCCGTTCTGGGACTCGTCCTGCTCGGCGTGGAAATGCTGGGCGGGATGTTTGCCGCTCCTCGGCGACCGGGTGGTGGTGGCCAGCATCTGGCCGAGGCGAATAGTTCGCCCCGGTATTGTTTCGCGGCTCTATGACAGCATCCGAAAAGCGCTTTCCGGCCGGCCGTATTCTTTTCCAGATGTCGGTGCTATTCATGGCGGTGGCCGCCATGTATGGCCATTTCTTATCGAATCCGCTGGTGTTCGACGATCACGGCTTCTTCGAGGGCAATGATGCTGACTTTCTGCGGGCCTTCCTCAACTTCAATTTGCGCGCGTTGCCGTATGCCACGTTCGGGTGGACGCGCAGCATGGCGGGGGAGGAGATGGTTTGGCTGCGCCTGGGAAACCTGGCCTTGCATATCGCCAACGGTTTTCTCCTGTTTCTGTTTCTGCGCAGGCTGTTCGCGATCGCGGTGCCGGAAGCCGGCACTGACTCCCGTTCGGGTCGCAGCATTCTCTCGTCAGACTGGTTCGCTTTTGCCGGGGCGCTGCTGTTTACGCTGCATCCCGCCGCGGTGTATGGCGTGGCTTACCTGGTGCAGCGCACCATCCTGATGGCGACATTGTTTGGCCTGGCGACCTGGCTGCTGTTTCTGGAAGGGATGGTGCGCAACAAGCAAAGCTGGCTGCTGGCTTCGGCGCTCACCTATCTGCTGGCGACACTATCCAAGGAGCACGCGATCATGGTGCCTGCGGTAGCGTTTGCCTTGCTGTTGCTGGTGCGCCAGCCCGGCAAGAAACTGTTTGCTCAGGTCTGGCCGACGTTTGTGCTGTACGGATTGATCGGGATCTTTATCGTTTTCCAGGTGAAATTCGGCAATATCATCGGCCAGGCTTACGAACCGAACGGTGCCAGCATGCTGTCCATGCTGGATATCGATGCGCGCGAGATTTACCCGCTGTCCATCCTTACCCAAAGCTTTTTGTATTTCAAATACCTGTCGCTATGGCTGGTACCCGATATTGCGCGCATGTCGGTGGACATGCGCGCCGGATTCGCCACCAGGCTATGGATATGGCCGGAAACCGCGGGGTTCCTGGCGTTTGCCGTTTACCCCGTCGTCGCCTTGCGTCTGCTGTGGCAACAAGGCAGAACCGGTCTGTTGGGGTTCGCCATGCTCTGTCCCTGGCTGTTGTTCGCGACGGAGTTGTCGACCGTCAGGATTCAAGAGATTTTCGTGCTCTATCGCAGCTATCTGTGGATGCCATGCGTGGTTGCGGCTTTGCCGTTCCTGTTGCAGAAACTGTCCGCCAGGCAGGCCGTGGCGGTGCTTGCCGTCATGATACTGGGGCTGGTCCCGCTTACCTGGAACCGGCTATCCACTTTTGCCGAGCCCATAAGGCTGTGGGACGATGCGTTGCGGCTGGCCCAGCACAGCAGCAATCCCACCGGTCTGGGGCGCATCTATCACAACCGCGGCGTAGCGTATTTGAACGCACAGCATTACGCGGAGGCCATCCGCGACTTCGACGCCGGTCTCAAACTGTTGCCGGCCTACAGCCGGTTGTACAACGACAGGGCAGTGGCCTATCTGCAAACCGGCAGGTACATGGAGGCGTTGAACGACTATGACGAAGCCATCTGGTTCGACCCGAATTACTACAATCCTTATCTGGGGCGCGCCAAGGTCTATGAAGCCCTGGGCAACCAGACCGCCGCCCGGCAGGATTACGAACAGGCTTGCAGCATGGGCGTACAGGAAGTCTGCGGGCTCTAAGCCTAGCGGCCGCAGACGCTACAGGCAGGGTCGCGTTTGAGGCGGATGCTGCGCCATTCCATGGTCGTGCAGTCGAGCAGCAGCAGCCGCCCTTGCAGACTTTCGCCGATGCCCAACAGCAATTTCATCGCCTCCGCCGCCTGCACCGTGCCTATTATGCCTACCAGCGGCGCAAACACGCCGTTTTCCGCACAGCGCATCTCGCTGTCGGTGTCCATGTCGGGGAACAGGCAGTGATAGCAGGGACTATCGTCATGCCGCATGTCGAAAACCGTGACCTGGCCCTCGAAACCGATGGCTGCGCCGGAAACCAAGGGTTTTCTCAGCCGCACGCAGATGCGGTTGAGGGCATAGCGCGTACGGAAATTATCGCTGCAATCTATCACCACGTCCGCCGTTTCGGCCAGTTGCAGCAATCCTTCCTCCGTCGATCTGCGCGGAATGGGCGTCACGCTGATTTCGGGGTTGATCGCCTGCAATGACTGCTGCGCGGAAATCGCCTTGTTGACGCCGATGGCCGCGGTGTTATGGATGACCTGGCGCTGGAGATTGGTCATGTCGACGTCGTCGTAGTCGCAAATCGTCAGTTTGCCCACGCCGCCCGCGCCGAGATACAGCGCAACGGGCGAGCCCAAGCCGCCGGCGCCGACGATCAGCGCGTGAGACTGCGAGAGCTTTTCCTGCCCTTCGTAAGCAATCTGCGGCAACAGGATGTGGCGGCTGTAACGGAGGAGTTGGTTGTCGTTCATAATTCAGGGTAGCCTACCGGCGGCGACCATGCGGTTAAATAGGATATTTGCCGGCAACCAAACAAGGCTATCGTCAAACTCATTGGCAGAGCCTTGTGGAACAGGTGCGTGGATGATAAATGTTGTATTTTGGTTTGTATTTTCTATCTCATCCGCGCCCGTCGGCGACGGCATTTGATTACTAGGGGTCGCTTGAATTGTATTGATACCGCCATACCCATTCGGGCCGTACGATAGCAACACTGCTACTGCAGCAGTTGTCAAAGTTCCAGTGTCGCTTTTAACAGTAATGCCACCTGTCGAAGCTAAACTGAAAAAGCTGTTGTTGTCCGTAAAAACAGGTGTGACGCGGTAATGAATATATCGTCCCCATGCATCTATCCCTCGCACTCCCAGGGTTTGCCAAGGGAGTGTTCCCTCAGGATTTACACATTGATTTCCGGCATTGCGTGCCCCTTCGGTTCCGGCGGGAATTGCGTTTGCATCCGGGCAAGGTAAGTATTTCTTCGCCATGGCAAACCCTATCAATGCCTCCTTGGCCTCATCCAGAATGATCCGGGTTTCTTCGCGATTTTTCTGCTCTATTTGCGCCGACAAAGGTGCCAGCAATCCGCCCAGCATCAAGCCGACAATAACCAGAACCACGGCCATCTCGACCAAGGTAAAGCCTTTTATTAATGTATGCTGGTGTGTCATGGCTCAAGGTGAGGCACAAGTGAATATGTTCAAAGTTGCGTCGCAGGAATAGCTTCCCAAGGCATCGGCCAGCGTTATCTTGACATGGAAAAAAGAAGGGTAGGAATAAGTTGCCAGAGCAAACCAATCGTTATTAGCCAACCAAGAGCCGAGCGCTGCGTATTGCAGCCCCATTCCGGAATTGTTGACAAAGCCTGACGTGCGCGAACAGTCCGAACTCCCCGCGGGTGTTGCCGCCGGGCAAGGATAGTAAATGTTAGTGTCAAAATATTTTACAGGGCCGGCATGTACCGCAACATTTCCCAATATTTCCTTGACCATGCGTTTTCTCACCGTCAGGTAAAATTCATCGGCAGTAATGTAGATAAGCCGGTCGTTAAAAGTGTCAGAAGCCGCGCCTGCAATGAAAGTATAATTGCTCCCAGAAACATTGCCGGTTGAATTATCAATTCCTTGGGTAATATCAAGATAATTGCTGGCCGTGGTGTTGCCTCCGCATACCGTGCTGCCGGCACCGCTACGATCCTGCCCCGTCAATGGCGAACCAGGCGCGATGATGACGGCGATGACCGGCGCGGGAAAATTAATACCATCCGCCCCCTTGATTGTGATCGTGCCGGGAATGGTGCTGTTGATTTTGTTGGAAGTCCTGTTGGCAACTATTATGGTATTCCGGTACAAAGGAGAAAGCGCATACCACAAACACTCGCCGCTGCCGTCTCTCAAGTCATTGATTCCGAGTGTTTTCCATGGCAGGCGACCAATAAGGCCAGCCGTTGCGGTACATGCGCCAGAGCTGCCCGTATTATTTGTATCAGGACAAGGCAATGTACTCGGCATAGTGGGATGTCCAGCCGACCATCCAACCAATGCCGCCTTCGCCTCCGCCAACGCTGCAACAGTCTTTTTATCCCGCTCAATTTTGACTGCATTGGCATCCAGTGCATGTACTAGATAAGCCGCTATAGCCAATCCAACCAAAAACACCAGCATGATAAGCGTCACGCCGTGCTGGGACTGCAGACTGATTTGCCGCTTGGCCATGATCAACCCCCAATCAGGGTCTTTTCGGCATATCGGCAGCCGGGTCAGGCGGTGATTTTTCTGGCATCTTTGCCGCTCCGGTCGGCTTTTGAACGCCAGAGGAACCGGCTGAAGGAGAGCGTGGCAGATCCTGCAAATTCTGCACGACCTTGCCGCTCGCCGGATCGAAACTTTGTCCCGCCTTGATGCTGACGGTCTGCCCGGTGCGGGAAAGTCTTATTTGCACCTGGTCGGTATCGCCGCGTAGGCGGCCAACCTCAAAGTCTTTTGCGGTCGTCTTTTCCGATAGCGGCAGGCCGTTGACCCAAACCGTGCCCTTGCCGTCGCTGCGTTTGACATACCCGCGCACGGTAACGACCGGGGTAGCCGGGGCGGGCGCATCGGGCGCGATATCCTTTTCCCCATCGTGAGTTTCATCGGCATTGACGATTTTCTCCGGGGGCTTGCTGTTCTGGCGTATGGCGTCCAGCGAGGCCCGCTCGGCAGGGCTTAAAAACAGCCGGCCGATACCTCCATTGTCGGCCAAGGCCAGCATCGGCAGAATGCAGAGAAGGATTCCCGGTAGCCGCGTCATGGTTTGTTTCCCCCGTTCTGCGGTTCGGTGATGGTCAGCCAGTCCAATTCGCAGATGGTGTTGAGGTTGGGAACAAATTTGGTGTGCTTGCCGCTGGTTATCCGGGTGATGACGCAGTCGCGCAATATGAAAGGCGGACTGCCTTCGCCGTTTTTCAGCGCCTGCAGCAAAGTAAGCAAATCGTATTCATGCAGCATCGCGAAGCTGAGCCTCATCACCGAGCGGTGCAGTTTGAAATTGCCGGGGTTGAGCGTCTGCATGGTCTTGTCATCCTGCTGGGCGTCTATGTCGTAGCTGATGCCGAAAAGCTTGTAGCGCATGTTGATGTCACGCAAGTCGCTGATCCAGCGCACACGCTGCTCTTCGCCGACAAAGCCGCGCTTGATGAGCTGCTGGTAGGCAGGCAAGTATTTGACGATAGCGTCTTTTTCCGTGCCGGAGGTTTGATAGCGCTGGCGAGCCTGGTTAAGCGCATTTTGCTGTGTTTGCAGTAGTTGTTGCACCTTGAGTTTGCGGGTATCGGTGGAGGCATAGAGCAAGGTGGCAATGATCAGCGCCACGCCGAAGGTGATCAGCGGCAATTGCAGCTTGCGCCAGTCGTGGGCGGTAAATTTCATTTGGCCGCCTCTGGCTTGAGGATGAGTTTGATCTTGAACTGCGCCGCCGGCAGCTGTTGCGCCTGCTCATCCAGCGTGCTGCCTTGGAGATTGGCGAGCGAACTGGTGTTGACCGGCTGCTGCAGGATGGCGACCTGCTCGACGGACTTGTTCTGTTTCAGCCCTTCGACCAGCCGATTCACGCTTTCCAGCGCATAGCGGTAGTCGCCGTTAAAATTGCTGATCTCGCCATCAATAAAGGCGATTTCGTAAAAACCATTGGGCGTTACCGGCGGCGCAATCGGCTGGTTATTGCCATTCGTTCCCGTTCCTTTTTCTTCCTCATCCCGGGTATTGGGGTCTTCGGTCAGCTTCCAGCGCATGCGGTTAAGCATGATTTCCGGCTGGGCATCCACGGCTGCGCTCACGGCTTTCATCATGCGCTGCGGCGTACGGTTGAGTTCGCGGATTTTGCCGGCCATTTCAGTCGCGGTTTTAAGATCGCTCCCCGGCAGCGAGGTTTTCGGGAAATTTTGCGCCACCTCGGCGTAGAGCCGTTCCTGATGCTGGGTTTCGGCTGCCGCCGCCTTTAACTGCCGGCCCAGGTTGGCGGCAATCAACAGGTTGGCGCCGGCGATGATGGCTGCGATGGAAATGCACAACGTCGCGGTCAGATTGATGCCGCTACGCAGTTTGTGCAATTGGTAATGCCGGGTTTGCTTGGCAGGGGCCAGATTGCCGATGGGGCTGTGGCTGGCCAGGGCGTGCATGTGCAGGAGATCGGGATACTGTTGCAGCAGCTTCACCTCCAATCCGCAGCGCTGTGCCAGTTCTGCCGGATCGATCACTTCGCAGCTCACGCCCTGGCTGCTTTCCAGCCGCGGGCAGAATTTGTCATCCACTGCGTCTGCGGTGGGAAACACCAGTTGCAGCCGGCTATCGCGCGTGATCATGCGCAGGCTGATCAGATACAGCCGGGTTTTTTCAGTTTCGTTGGCGTAAAGCTGTTCGATCTGACGCTCGTCCATGCCGGCCAGTGGCGTAAGACGGCTTATTCGCAGGTGCCCGCCGGAAAAGTAAGTCTGGCGCAGTCCCGTGCTCTGCCTTGTCATCAGCAGTAAATCCGGTGTTTTTAGCTTGAGCGTCTTGGCCAATAGCTGACTGACAATGGGCAGCAAATAAACCCCTGCCAAAGGCGCTTGCAGATCCTCGATGGCGGCAGCCCAGGGAGTGGTGATATCGGGATTGGTCAGGGACATCAGCAAAAACCGGTCGTCGCGGCGTTTGTCCGCTTCACGGCCGACAAACAACGCAGTGCGATAGCCGGTGTTGCGGTAGAGCTGGTTGAGCTTGCGTTCGACTATTTCCTGGCGCGCGCCGCCCGATGCGTGCGGCAGGGTTTCCAGCCGGAAGTCTTCCTCGACCGTGTCGACGATCAGATGGATCGGGACGTCGGCGTGATGGCGCAGGAACAGGCGGAAATCGTTATGCCCGGCTTCATCATTGGTAAAGATCGTGCAGGAACACAGACGTTTTAAGCGCCACAGACCGACGCTGGCTTGCTTGGCGGTGACACAGATAACTATTTTTGAAATCATGTCAAATCAAGGATAGCGCTCAAGGCCATGTTTATCAATTAAAACTTCATCTTGGACAGCGAGTCGTACACCGGTCCAAGCACCGAAAACATAATCATCGCCAACAGCGCGCCCAGTACGATAGTCAGTGTGGGCTCCAGCATCTTCAGCATTTTTTCGACGGCATCCTTTACGTCGCGGTCATAAAAGTAGCTGATGTTGAGCAGTGCGGCATCCAGTGCCCCCGTGCCTTCGCCGACCCGGATCATGCGGACCACCAGCGGCGGAAACAGGCCAAGATTATGAAAGCTTTCGCTCATGCTCTCGCCGGCATTGATCTGCTGGTGGGCGCGCTCCAGGCCATCCGCCACCACGCGGTTGTCGACGATATCCTGGCAAGTCTTGATGGCGTCGAGGATGGGGATGCCGGTCTGATACATCAAGGCAAAATAGCGGGCAAAGCGCGCCATGAGGATTTTTTGCATGACGATGCCGGTGATAGGCAGGTGCAGCTTAAGATAGTCGAAACGGTAGCGAGCTTCCGGATTTTGCTTGATCGCTATCGACACGCCGATGAAGGCCAGCACGGGTATGGTTAGAAACAGCCACCACCATTGCACCATGGCATTGGAAACCGCAATCATGATCTTGGTCTGCAATGGCACTTCCTGCCCCATGTTCTTGAGAAATCCCACCATTTGCGGCACCAGATAGGTCATCAGGAAAGCGGTCGCTCCCAACACCACGACCATCACGAACAGCGGGTACGCCAATAGCCGTTTGGTCTGGGCCATCAACTCATCCTGCCATTTCAGCGTAGACGCCAGATTGTCGAAGACCTCCGCCAGTTTTCCGGTTTGCTCGCCGGCCTTCACCAGGCTGACGAAGACGTTATTGAAAATCTTGGGATGCTGCGCCATCGCCTGGGATATCAGCAAGCCGCCTTCCACCGCGGAAACCAGTTGACCGATGATTTCGCGGAATGCCGGGTTGGGCGTGCTGTCACGCAAATCGGCCAGCCCTTCCAGCACCGGTACCCCTGCCCGCGTCAGCTGCTCCATCTGGAAGCAGAACATGATGAGATCCTGCAGGCTGACGCTGAGGCCGCCGAACAGGCTCTGCTGTTTCTTGGCAGAACGGAACGTGACCAGGTCCAGCCCCATGCGCTTGAGGCGCAATTCCAGATCGACATCGTTGAAGGCTTCCATCTGACCTCGCGCAGATTTGCCGGCTGGATCGACTGCCTTGTAAAGGAAGACCGGCATGGCTATGAAACGGCTAGTGCAGCCTGCCGGTGAGATCCACTACGCGCGAGACTTCAGCCAGGCCGGTGACGCCTTCGACGATGCGGCGGATGCCGTCCTCGGCCAGCGTGATGAAGCCTTTGGCGGCAGCGGCCTGTCGCAGTTCGTCCAGGTGCGCGCGGCGCGCGATGAGGGAATCCAGTTCGGCATCGATGCGCAAAAGCTCGATGATCGCCATGCGTCCTTTATAGCCGGTGTAATTGCAGCGCTTGCATCCCACAGGATGGTAGATTCTTGTGTGCACCGCGCCTTGGTCGAGCGCCAGCAACTGGCATTCTTCCTCGCTCGGTTGATAGGCCTCCTTGCAATGCACGCAGAGCACGCGGACCAGGCGCTGCGCGACTACGCCTATGATGTTGCCGGACATGATGTCGGATGAAATACCGATATCCAGCAGGCGCGGAAAAGTACCGAGCGCGGAATTGGTGTGCAACGTCGAGAACACCTGGTGCCCGGTCATCGCGGCGCGGAATGCCATTTCTGCGGTTTCATGGTCGCGCATCTCGCCCACCAGGATGATGTCGGGGTCCTGGCGCATGATGGAGCGGATGCCGGTGGCGAAATCCACTTTATGCGCCTCCGCCACCGAGGTTTGCCGCATCATCGTGACCGGATATTCCACTGGGTCTTCCAGCGTCATGATATTGACTGTTTCGTCGTTGAGGAAGGACAGCAGCGAATACAGCGTGGTCGTCTTGCCGCTGCCGGTGGGGCCGGTGACGATGAGTATGCCCTCGGGCCGCGCCATCATCACCTTGAGCTGATCCAGCACTGCGGGGCGCAGGCCCATATTTTCGAAAGTAATGATGGATTTTTCACGGTCGAGCACGCGCAGCACGATGTTTTCGCCGTGGATGGTGGGGTGGCTGGCAACGCGGAAATCGATGGTGCGCCCGCACAGTGTGATGCTCAGCCGGCCGTCCTGCGGAGCGCGGGTTTCGGCGATATCCATGCCACTGATGACCTTGAGCCGTACCGCAATGCCGGGCCAATAGGTTTTATGCAGGCTGCGGATCTGCTGCAGCACCCCATCGACACGGTAACGGATGCGCAAAAAAGCGTATTCCGGCTCGAAATGGAGGTCCGAGGCGCCGCGTTTCACCGCATCCATCAATAATGCGCCTACCAGGCGCACCACCGGCTGGGTATATTCTTCGCCGGCGGCGGTTTGCAGGCTGCCATAGTCGATTTCGCCGGTCTCGATTTCGCGCAGGATGCCGTCGACGGAGAGTTCGTAGCCGTAGAACTGGTCGATGTGCTCTTCGAGCTGGGCTTCGCCCGCGAGTACCGGCTGAATCTGGATCTGATCGCCCAGTATGGCGCGCAGCTGGTCCAGCGCCATCACGTTGAACATATCCGCCATCGCCACTACCAGCGATTGGCCGGCAGCTTCATAGGCGATCGGCAGCAAGCGGTGACGGCGGGCGAATTCCTCAGGCACCAGTTTGAGCGCTTCGACATCGGCGATCACGGAGGCGAGGTCGACGCTTTCCTGTCCGATGGTATGCGCCACCAAGTCGCGCACCATCGCCTCGGTGACGAAACCCAGCCGGACCAGCTGGCGTCCGAGCGGGATATTGTTCTGGCCTTGTTCCATCAAGGCGATGCGCAACTGGTCCTGGCTGATCAGACCCTGCTGCATCATCAATTCGCCCAGGCGCATTTTTCTTCTGGATTCGGACATAGGTTCGAGTTCGGGATCGAGCGTATCTCGAGTTTTTGGATGATTATGCCTGAAATGCACGCTCAGGGAACGCCCCATCCCCGATTCACGAAGGGATTATTTTCCCAGGGCCGATCTCAATTGATCAATGCGCGTATTCAGTTGATTGCGGTCTATCGCGCCGCCCTGTTGCAGCAGCAGTTCGCGAGCGCGTTGATAGTAATCCAGTGCATGTTCGGGTTTGCCCATCTGGTCCAGGCTCACTGCAAGATTAAAGGCGTGCTCGGCATCGGTGGCGTCGAGCCGGAAGGCCTGAAAATAAGCCTGTTGCGCATTTGGCCATTGACCCTGCCCGGCATATACGCCACCCAAAGCCGCATGCAGATAAGCCGCCTCCGGTTGCTGCGCAAGCAAGGTCTTGAGCCGGCTTTCTGCGGCCACCGGATCAGCCTGGCCAAGCAGAGCGATAAGTCCGGCCTGGGCGATACTGTTTTTAGGCTCCAATTCCAACGTACGCAAGTAATAGTGTGTGGCGTCGTCGGTATTCTCGCGCCGCGCGGAAATCGCGGCCAATCCCAGCAAGGCATCGAGATTGCGAGGTTCGGCTTGCAGCAGCTGGCGATACAGTCGAGCCGCCGCGGCATCGTCGCCGGTGGTAAATGCCTGATAGGCCGCCACTGCCGTGGCGTTGACGGCAGGCTCTGATTGGCGGTTGCGCGTCACCTTGATTGCCGGGTCTTCTGCCTCTGGCTTGCTAACGGCCGGTTTGGCGCCTGCCGGAGGCGCCGCCACCGGGAGTGATGCGACGGCAGCCGGCTCTGTGGGTTTCGTCTCGGCAGGTGCGGCTGCCACTGACGGCCCCGGCGTTTCTGGTGGCGCAGGCGCGGCAGTGCTGTCAGGAGCGGCTGGTGCCGCAACTGCAACCGATGTAACAGGCTTGACGGGTTGGCGGGGTACGACTACTTCCGGTTGCTGCAGGGATTGCAGATAAAAATAGAAGCCGATACCGCATAGCAGCAATACCGTCAATCCGCCCAGCCCCAGCCAGAATGCGCGGCGACCGCCGGGGATGACGGCGGTTTCGGTATGCGCGCGGAACAGATTTGCTGCCGCTTCGCGCGCAGTGGTACGAGCGGGCACCGCAGCAGCGGTTTTTTCGCCATTTGCGGACGGCATCGGCTTGGCCTGCGCGTAAAAATCTGAAGCCTCTGCCGGCGAAACGTCGGCATTGAGTTCGTCATGCTGGGGCGTCAGCTCCAGCGTGACGTTTTCCTTGGCCGTATCCTTGGCTCCGGCCTTTTCCTTGCTCTGCTCCGCCTTCTGCAGGGCTTTAATTAGCAGGCTCATCGGTAATTGCCGACAATTGCTGGTCGGGCAGATATTGTTTGAAGGATTTTAGTTCGTCGCTTTCCAGGCTGGCGTTGGGAACGACGGTGGGACGCAGGAAAATCACGAGTTCGGTTTTTTTAACAGTATCGTCTTTACCTTGGAAGAGCTTACCAATCAATGGTAGTTTGGAAATCCCGGGAACGGCATCGGTATTTTTGTTTGCTTCATCCTGCATCAGGCCACCCAGTACCACAGTTTGCCCGCTATTAACTTGCAGCATTGATTCCATTTCGCGTACCTGAATTTCAGGTACGCGGCTTCCCGGGTTGACGGGATCTTCAATACCGGCACCCACGCTACGCGAAATTGTTGGCCGAACATTGAGTGTTACTGCCCCGTTTTCGTTGATTTGTGGAGTTACGCTCATGACGACGCCTACCGGCACAGTGTGGGGGGTCGAGGTTTTATTGGTTACCGCCGGGCCGGTGGCTGGCGTCGTCGTGTCCGACTTCACCGTAAAATAAACCAGATTATTGACTACCTTGAGGATGGCCGTCTGGTTATTAAGGGCCATCAACTTTGGGCTGGAAAGAACGCGGGTATTACCGAAGCTTTCCAGTAATCTTAAAGATGCGGCAAGGTCGCCCAGTTTGCTGGCAGTATTGGAATACCCAAGAATGAATTGGTTGCCGGCTAACGGTGCGCCTCCCAGGGTTTGCTTGAAGGTAAAGCCTTTGTTGCCGCCGTTGCTTCCCAGGCGGCTCCAGTCGATCCCGGTCTGGAACCGGTCGTTCAGTGCCACTTCAACAATGGTGGTTTCGATCAGCACCTGGCGTTGTACCGAAGCCATGACGGTATCGATGTATTGTTGAATAAAGCCATGCTGCCGTTCGGTTGCCATTACCGTTACTGTGCCGGCAACCGGATTCAGAATGACCTCGTCTTTACTTTCAAAATTAGCAGGTTGGGCCTTGAAAGCCTCCTGAAAAAGTTTTTCTGCTCCCGCCCCCGCCTTACTTACCGCTTCTACCTGTTTCAGGCGGTCTTCCTGTGCCATGCGAATGGCATCCGCTCTTGCTGCCCTCTCCTCGGTACTGGCTGCTTGGCTCTTGGTAGTCTTGAGAATGTTACGAATGCTATCTGTCAGCAACTCCCAAAAATTGTTTTTGGATGTGCTGTTTACGGTTGTAGTGGACTTGTTTCCTGAACCGCCGCTCGATTCACCGGCGCTGCCGGTCGAAGCAATCTCTGCCGCTACGCCAATCAAGGAAGTCGTATCCCGATCCATGTTGACGTAGTTGACCTTATAGGTCCGCAGCGTGGGAAAGTCCGGCATGATGGAAAGGATATTGCCATCGATCTTGTATTTAAGATCTACCTGTTTGCCAAGCCTTTCCAGTATCGCCGGTAGCGTCTGGTCCACCGCATTGAGCGTGACATTGCCCTGGATCGCCGGATGAATGTCGATGTTCATCTTGCTCTCGCGCGCCAGCGCAAACAGGATTTCCTTCACCGGCACATCGCTTACGACGACGCTATAGGTTTGCTCTTTCGTTTTCGGTTTTGGCGGCGGTATATAGCCGGGATTTTTAATCGGCTTGGGGATCTCGCCGGAGGGAACCACGGTGTTTTGCGCTTCCTGCCCGGCACCGATATGGCCGGCCGAAGGCGTGATGGCGGACTGATGGGCACAGCCCGCGAGTCCTATCAGCATGCAACCTGAAAGCCAGAGTTTTCTCATATTGGGTGCCAGTTCATGAACACTTGATTGTTCGGGCTTTGCTCAATTAGCCTCTTTATCGCACAAACAAATTTAAAATGCAAGCGTAAGCTATTGAACTGTTTTTGTTTCTTCAAGTATGCCTCCTACCGTGCGCAGATGGGGCCGATGCGCGCGCAGCGCTGCCGGAAGTTCTGCCAGCGCTTTATAGGCGGCCGCCCGTTCGGGATAACTGCCATACACCACGTTCATGAACGGCATGCCTTTGACCGTGGTGCGGTAGACGAACAGTTTGTCCAGTTCGACGCTGTGCTGCAGGCTGAGCAGCTGCTTGCGCATTTGTTCCGGCTTGTCGGTGCCCATGATCTGGATGCTCACCGTGCCCGGTGGCTGCTGTGACAGCCATTCCCGGGTTGCCTGCAGTCGTTTCTCAAGAATGTCGGTCGAACTTTCCCTGGCTTGAGGCGCTGCAGGTACTTCATGCTCCGTAGCAAGCGCGACTGCGACAGGAGCGGCGGCGGAATGCCCAGGCACCGGCGCTTCGGGCGCCGCCGGGGTGGCTGGAGGAGATGCGGATGCCGCGCTGGGTGCAGCAGCGGTTTTTGCGAATGGCGTCTGCACTTGTCCGGTCGAATTTCCGGCAGCGGGCCGGTCGGCTGTCGACGGTACCCAGGAATGGACGCCGAAACCCAGCCCCAGCCCTATCAACAACATCGCAGCCGCGATCCAGTATGTGGCATGGGACTGGGTAGGGCGCGCATCTTCCATGCCGAACTCGCTGTCCTTGATGGCCACGTTGATATGCTTGGGCGAAATGATGTAGGTGTTTTCCGCAAACGCAGCCAGCATGGCCTTGTCGGCAAGGATATTGATGCGCCGCACCAGGCCTTGAGACGCTTTTGCCATGCCTTTTACCGCGCTTTTGGTGAACAGCGGCGGTCCGAAATAACCGGCCGTGCGCAAGCGGTAGATGAGGTAATCGCCAATGTCATGGTCGGCCAGCGGACCGAGATTGAAGCTGTGGGTGATGCGCTCCTTGAGCTGGCGGATATGCTGCTGGTTGAGGTTGGCATCCAGTTCCGGCTGACCGAACAGCACGATCTGCAGCAGCTTATCGTGCTTGGTTTCCAGGTTGGAAAGCAGGCGGATTTCCTCCAGCGTGGTGAGCGGCATGCCTTGCGCTTCTTCCACGAAAATGACGACCTGCCGCCCTTGCGAGTGACGTTCGATCAAATGCTTCTGCAAAGCCTGCATGACCTGCAGGCGGTCTGCATCCTGCGGCAAGTCCAGCTGCAGTTCGAAGGCGATCGCATGCAGGATGTCTTCCGGCGCTACGCTGGGGTTGGCGAGATAGACGCGCTCGACATTCTCGGGCAGCATCGATTCCAGCATGCGGCACAGCATGGTCTTGCCGCTTCCCACCTCGCCTACGACCTTGACGATGCCTTCGCCGCTGGTGATCGCGTATACCAGTGCGTCCAGCACCGCGCCGCGATTGCCGCCGGAAAAGAAAAATTCCGTGTTGGGGGTGATTTTGAAAGGAGGCTGTTTCAGGCCGAAGTGAGCGTAGTACATAAAGTGACTTCTCCCGTTTCTAAACCATGTGAATCAGGTGGACGTGGGAAAAACAAACATGATGCCGTTTTCCTTTCGTTTTACGAGATGAATAGGTTTTGCGCATTTATTCTACGGTAGTTTCGAAAAACTGCATGCGCCCGTACAGCGTGGTGCGGTTGACTCCCAGCAGGCGCGACGCCTGGCTCAGATTGCCATGGGTGAGTTTGAGCGCTGCCTCGACGTAGGACTTTTCCCACAGCCGCAGGATATGGTCGAGACTGACGTTGAATTGTGACTGCAAATGTTTTTGCGCGAACGTCATCATGGCCTGCGGATCGTTCAGCAGGGCGTCGCTGCCGGCAACGGCTTCTCCGGCCAACGGGTCGAATTCGGCGGCAAGCTGGTCCCGGTTTACCGTGTCTCCCGCATGTTTTGCTGCCAGGCGGATTACGATATTGCGCAGCTCGCGTACATTGCCGGGGAAAGGATAGGCCATCCAGGCCTGGCGCGCAGCGTGATCCAGCTCGAAAGGGGGGCGGCCGATTTCCTTGGCGTAAAAGCTGCGGAAGTGTTCAAGCAGGGCCAGGCGGTCGTCTTCCAGCTCGCGCAACGGGGGGACGCGCAGTGCGAACACATTCAGCCGATGGTAGAGGTCGGCGCGGAAGCGGCCGGCCCTGACTTCATCGCGCAAATCGCGATTGGTGGCGGCGAGAATGCGGGCGCGGCTCTTGCGTATTTGGGTCTCGCCCACCCTCTGGTATTCGCCGTTTTCCAGAACACGTAAAAGTTTGGCCTGCATGTCGCCCGGCAGCTCGCCGATTTCATCGAGCAGCAACGAACCTGCGCCGGCGTCTTCGAAATACCCGGAGCTGGCGCTCTCCGCGCCGGTGAATGCCCCTTTGGCATGGCCGAACAGGATGGACTCCGCCAGCGTCGGTGAGATTGCCGCACAATTGAGCGAAAGATAGGCGTTGCCGCGCCTGGCGCTCAGGCTGTGCAGGCAGGCAGCAACCAGTTCCTTGCCGCTGCCGGATTCGCCCTCGATCAGTACCGGAAATGGAGCCGTGGCGAACTGGCGGATCTGGTTGCGCAGCACATTCATGGCCAGGCTTTCGCCGATCAGTCCGCAGCCGGATTGCAGGTTGCCGGCGACGGATTCGGCATTTTGCAGACGCAGCGCATCTTTGAGCTGCGAGCGCAGTTGTTCCACATCGCACGGCTTGGCGATGAATTCCATTGCCCCCAGCGCCAGCGCATGCCGGGCATTGGTCTGATTGTTCTGGCCGGAAAGGACGAAAATCTTCATTGCCGGCGCGTACGCCAACAATTCGCCGATGAGCTTGAATCCTTCGTCCGGGCTGTGGGGGGCAGGGGGCAGGCCGAGATCGACCAGCGCGATTTGCGGTGGTGCGCCGAGCTGGCGCAACAGGCTTCTGGCCTGGGTGCGGGATTCCGCCACGCTCACGTCGAAATCTTCGCTCAGCACAAAATGCAAGGTGTCCGTAATGAGCGGATCATCATCCACGAGCATGAGCCTGGGTTTCTCGGTGACCATTGGGATTCAAAGTTGAAACGGGCTCTTAACTATATCCTTAATTGGGGGGACGCGGAATACCGCAATTGCGGTACTCCACCCAAGGTTCCGCATACGATGGCGTTCTGGCCGAAACGCGAAGCCAGCATCAAGGCATCGGTCGGTGCGATGCCCGGGATGAACAGGCTGGCTTCCGGCGTCCAGCCCCCGTCATCCGGTACCCCCATGCCAGCTATCCACTCCAGTCCAAGCGCCTCGACCGCGGCGACCAGCCGTGCGTGGCGGGCGTCGTTTTCCGCAGCGGTCGATGGTCGCGAACCGGGGTTGCATGCGGAAACAAATGCCCACGATGCGTAGCCATACCGCTTCAGCCAGCCATCCAGTGCCGGCGACGCTGTTCCCACGCGCAGGGCAAGGGCGCCGTCCGCCAAATAAACCGTATAGGCGGTGGCGCGATATGCCGCGTCCAGATGAGCGAACGCGGGCGAGGATACATTAGAATGGCGGGTATCAATTTTGCGCTTCATCGATATCAAGTTTATACGTCATGCAACATACCTTCCAGCGTGCCCTGCAATACCACCAGGCCGGCCAGCTGGCGCAGGCGGAAGCGCTTTACCGGCAGATTCTTCGCGCCCAGCCCGGCAATGCCCAGGCGCTGCATCTGCTCGGCCTGGCCGCCTATCAACGCGGAGATTTCGTGCTGGCGATTGCCGAGATCGGCAAGGCCATCGCCATACTTCCGCGCCAGTCGGACTATCACAACAATCTGGGGCTGGCGCTGCGTGCGCACGGACAACCGCGACAAGCCGTAGAGGCCTACCGCCGTGCGCTGCAACTGGCGCCCGGCGATGCGGATATCCACAACAATCTCGGCAGCGCGCTGCACATGCTGGGTCTGCTTAACGAGGCGGCTGCCAGTTACCATGCCGCGCTGCGCCTGCAGCCGAGTGCCGCGACCCGATTCAACCTGGGCAACGTGCTGTACGACCAGGGGGCGTTCGAGCAAGCCGCGCAATGTTTTCGCGAAGCGCAACGTGGGATGCCTGGCGATGCCGACATCCACAACAATCTGGGGAATGCGCTGCGCGAACTGGGCCGCTTTGATGAGGCTGCCGCCAGTTATCGCGAGGCGCTGCGCCTGCAGCCGGATTATCCGGCTGCCAGCCGCCATTTGGGTTGGCTGATGCAGGAACTGGGCCGCGCGGAAGAAGCGGTGGCATGGTATCGCCAGGCGCGGCGCACCGATGCATCGGATGCCGCGGCCTGCTACAACCTGGGCAATGCGCTGCGCGAACTGGGCCGCTTTGATGAGGCGCTGACCTGCTTCCGGGATGCCGTCCGCCTCGCCCCAGACGATGCCGATATCCACAACAACCTGGGCAATGTCCTGCGCGAACTGGGCCGTTTGCAGGAGGCGATCGCCTGCTACCGCGAAGCGCTGCGCCTCAACCCGCAACTGCATCATGCGCGCGCCCATCTGCTGCATCAATGCCAGCATGCTTGCGACTGGAGCGATTTGAACTTGCTGTCGGAACAGGTCCGTGCGCTGGTGCGCGAAGAGCCCGAAGCGCAGATTTCGCCGTTTGCGATGCTGGCCGTGCCGGGAACGACCGCCGCGGAACAGCGGCGTTGCGCCGAAAACTGGTCTGCCGGACAATATGGAAAATATCGGGCAATCGGCGACAAGCTGGCATTTACTTTCCGGCGCAAGCCCGGGCCGAAAATCCGGCTGGGCTATTTGTCGGCGGATTTTCACGAGCATGCCACCGCTTATTTGATGGCCGAGGTGTTCGAGCTGCACGACCGCGGCGCTTTCGAAATAACCGCCTATTCCTACGGCCCTGACGATGCCGGCCCGATGCGGGTGAGGCTGGGCAAGGCTTTCGACCGCTTCGAAGATATCCGCGCGCTGACTGCGGAAGAGGCGGCGCGGCGCATACATCGCGACGCCATCGACATCCTGATCGACCTCAAGGGCTACACCGCGCATACCCGTTCGCAAATACTGGCGTTGCGGCCGGCGCCGGTGCAGATCAATTATCTCGGCTATCCGGGAACGATGGGCGCGCCGTTTGTCGATTACCTGATCGGCGACCCTGTCGTCACGCCACCCGAGCACGCCATCCACTACACGGAACAGCTGGCCTTGCTGCCGCACGCTTATCAGCCCAACGACCGCCGCCGCCCGCTTGACTCCGTGCCGACGCGAGCCGCATGCGGCCTGCCGGAAAACGCTTTCGTATTCTGCGGTTTCAACCAGGCCTTCAAAATCCTGCCTGAGGTGTTCGATGTCTGGATGCGCTTGCTGCGCGAGGTGCCGGGCAGCGTGTTGTGGCTGCTGCAAGCCAATACCCTGGCGGAAGGCAATCTGCGGCGCGAGGCCCAGAAAAGAGGAGTGGACAGCGAGCGGCTGGTGTTCGCTCCCCGCCTGCCTTTGGCGCAGCATCTGGCGCGCCAGCAGTTGGCCGACCTGTTGCTGGATACCTTGCCCTACAATGCCCATACCACCGCAAGCGATGCCTTATGGAGCGGGGTGCTGGTGGTCACCTGCATCGGCGATACCTTTGCGGGGCGAGTGGCGGCCAGCCTGCTGCACGCGGTCGGGCTGCCGGAATTGATTACCGAATCCATGGAACAATATGCGCGACTGGCATTGAGGCTGGCGCAACATCCGCAGCAACTGCACGGTTTGCGCAGCAAGTTGCGGGAACAGCGAACCACCGCGCCGTTGTTCGATACCGAGGCGTTTACGCGCGATCTGGAACAGCTATATCGACGGATGTGGGCGCGCTGGCTGCAAGGACAGCCTCCGGAGTTGATGGAGCCGGGGCGCTGAAATAAAAAACGGGAACCGAAGTTCCCGTTTTTTATTGCGGCAATCGGAATTAACGATTGCAGACGTACATGGTCACTTCAAAACCAAAACGCATTTCAGTCACTTCAGGCTTGGTCCACATGGTCGATTTCCCTTTCTTAAAGTTTCAGTCATCACTCAGGAGCGTCATGGAGTTACGCTACCGGAGGTATGACTGCACTATAACCCAACGATTCCGTCCCACCGGTACACAACACCATGATAAGAGGCTAAGGAAAATCATGAGATTCTAAGGATGGACATCGACTCAAAGCCCTAGCAATGCCAGCAGATCGTCCACTTCGTCCTGGCCGTTGACGCTGTCTTCAGCCTTGAGATTGGGTCCGGCGGTCAGGCTGTCGGTGCGGATCAGCGAATCTTTCGCATCCGGAGCGTATTCCTTGAGAATGTCGAGCAGGATGTTTTCGATTTCAACCGCGGCATCCACGATCTTGTTGACCATCTGGCCGGCCACGTCGCGAAACTCCTGCGCTTCCATGATTTGCATCAGGTTGTGGTGGACGACTTCTTCGCTGGCGACGATTTCGCCCAGCACGGTGACGGTTTCCTCCACCAGTTCCTGATGCTCGCTGAATGCGGTATTGGACAGGCGCACGGCCAAGTCGCCGCAGGCGGTGCGGCTGCGATGGTTCAGCGGCACCGAGGCCTCGACCGCGCTGATGGTTTTTTCCGAGGCTTCATGCATGGCTTTATCGATGAAGGACAGCCGGTCGCGCGCGTCAGGCATGGTCGAGGCCGATTTTTCCAGGCTGCGGGCGTGGCCGAGCTCCTTGAGCAGGCGGTGCAGCCGGGCGGTGGCGTGGCCGATTTTTTCCACCCGCGGATCGGCTAAGGTAGTCTGGTTTTTGCGTTGAGAGTTTGCTGGCATGACGTACGGTCCCGATTGATGATCGTTTGCGCGAAATCATAGCATGCGGGAGCGTACCGGAAAGCATGGAGCGGGTGATGGGAATCGAACCCACGCTATCTGCTTGGGAAGCAGAAGTTCTACCATTGAACTACACCCGCGCCGAGTACTCTTGATGTATTGGTCCGCAGGACGGTTGTCGCTTACAATGAGCGTCAATCGAGCAGAAGGGATCGCTCCCTAGTACGGAAACTTCCGCACCCGCACGAATTCTACTGTAATTTACCGCACCATCAAAATCGATTGAGCATAATTGACGCTACAAAAGTGATAGTTCTGAACATAAATGGCAACCAGCGTAGCTTTGATGAAGCGGCTGACATCTCCGCTTTCACCGTCGCCCAGCTGGTGCGAAAGCTGGGGCTGGAAGGCAAGCGGCTGGCGATCGAACGCAACGGCGAGATCGTGCCGCGCGGCGCTTTCGCCGACACCCTGCTCGCCTCGGGGGACAAGCTGGAAATCGTCGGCGCCGTCGGCGGCGGCTGAGCGGCGGACTGAATATTGACTAACAGGTTTTCTTCATGCATACATTGACCATTGCCGGCAAGACTTATGGCTCGCGCCTCCTGGTAGGAACCGGCAAATACCGGGATTTCACCCAGACCAAGGCGGCCATCGACGCCAGCGGTGCGGAAATCGTCACCGTCGCCATCCGCCGCACCAATATCGGCCAGAATGCAGGCGAGCCATCGTTGCTGGATGCGCTGCCGCCGTCGCAATACACCTATCTGCCCAATACCGCCGGCTGCTATTCCGCCGACGACGCGGTGCGCACCCTGCGTCTGGCGCGCGAACTGCTGGACGGGCACAAGCTGGTCAAGCTGGAGGTGTTGGGAGATCCCGATACGCTGTATCCCAACGTGGTTGAGACTCTCGCCGCCGCCAGGATATTGATCAAGGACGGCTTCGACGTGATGGTGTATACCTCGGACGACCCCATCGTCGCCAGGCAACTGGAGGATATCGGTTGCTGCGCGGTGATGCCGCTGGCGTCGCTGATCGGTTCCGGTATGGGCATACTCAACCCGTGGAACCTGCAAATCATCATCGATACCGTCAAGGTGCCGGTGCTGGTGGATGCCGGCGTCGGCACCGCTTCCGACGCGGCCATCGCAATGGAGCTGGGCTGCGACGGCATTCTGATGAATACCGCGATTGCCGGTGCCAAGGATCCGGTGCTGATGGCTGCGGCGATGAAAAAAGCGGTGCAGGCCGGCCGTGAAGCTTTCCTGGCGGGGCGCATGCCGAAGAAGCTGTATTCGGCCTCGCCCAGTTCCCCCACCACCGGCTTGATTTCCAAATAGGCGAGGCGATGTCTTCTCACAAGCGCTATGAATTCTCGGTCTCGGTAGAAACGGCGTTTGTACCGGACCAGTCGGATGAAGCACAGAATCGCTATGTGTTCTCCTATACCGTAACCATCAGCAACATCGGCAGCATCGCCGCGCAGCTGATCAGCCGCCACTGGCTGATCACCGATGCTTCCAGCCAGGTGCAGGAAGTGCGCGGCCTGGGCGTGGTCGGGGCGCAGCCCCTGCTGCAGCCGAGCGAAAGTTTCCAGTACACCAGCGGCTGCGTGCTCACCACCCCGGTCGGCACCATGGAAGGCAGCTACCAGATCGTGGCCGAGGACGGCACGCAGTTCGAGGCACCGATTCCCGCGTTCACCCTGGCGATCCCCCGCGTATTGCATTGATGATGAAAAGATCCATCTGGCTGTTGACGCTGGCGTTGGCAGCCTGCGCTACCCAGCCTGCCGCACCGCCGGTTCAAACCCCGCCGGCTATCCCTCCCGCAGCCTGTGCCTGCCCGCTGGCGGAAGAGGCGTCGCCGATCCAGATTCCCGATGTCGAACGTTTTGTTCCGCCCGCAGAACCCGGCGCAATCGAACCGGCGCAAACCCGCGAGTACCGGTTGCTGCGACCGGTGGAATGGGCAAAAGTCGAAGGCCTGGAAAGCGATAACCCCGCCGCCGCGTGGAAGGCCTGGCTGCAAAGTTGCCAAGCCTTGCGCAAGCAGGACCCATGGAAAGCTGCGTGCGAGGCAGCGGCGCAAATGCCCGCACCCGGTGCGGACGAGGTGCGGGTTTATTTGATGCAGTATTTCAGCCCCTACCAGGTCACCAATCCGGACGGTAGCAATACTGGGCTGATCACCGGTTATTACGAACCTTTGCTGCGCGGCAGCAGGCAAAAAACCGAGCGCTACCGCTACCCAGTGTATTCGCGTCCCTCGGACCTGATTACCGTCGATCTCGGCAGCGTCTACCCGGAGCTCGCCAGCCGCCGCCTGCGCGGCAAGCTGGAGCAGAACCGGCTGTCGCCCTATTTCAGCCGGGGCGAAATCGAGGTCGCGAATTCGCCGCTGGCGGGCAACGAGCTGCTGTGGGTCGATGACATCATCGACCTGTTCTTCCTGCAGATTCAGGGTTCCGGCCTGGTTCAGCTGGATCACGGCCAGCAGGTACACGTGGGTTATGCCGACCAGAACGGCCAGCCTTACCAGTCCATAGGCAAGATCCTGATCAACCGCGGCGAGCTGACGGCGGACAAGGCGTCGATGCAGGGCATCAAGAACTGGGCGCGCGCCAATATCGGCAAAGTGCGCGACCTGCTGAACAGCAATCCCAGTTATGTATTTTTCCGCGAATTGCCGGCCGGGTTGCCCGGCCCGCTCGGCGCGCTGGGCGTGCCTATTCTGGCTGAACGCAGCCTGGCGGTGGATTCGCGCTATATTCCATTGGGCGCGCCGGTGTTTCTTTCGACCACCCAGCCCAACAGCGCGCGCCCCTTGCAGCGGCTGATGCTGGCGCAGGACACCGGCGGCGCCATCAAGGGTGCGGTACGCGCCGATTTCTTCTGGGGCGCAGGCGTTGAAGCCGGCCGTCAGGCCGGAGCGATGAAGCAGCAGGGCAGAATGTGGGTGCTGCTGCCCAAGGGATACGCCTTCGCCGCCAGCGGCAAGCAGTAGCCTGGCAGGCTGTCTGGTTTTGGCTCGTCTATTTTCAGCAGTTCAATATTTGACATAAAGCCGGTAGCCGGCCGGTTTGGTGCCGGTTACGCCGAGGTTGAGGCGGACGCTTATTTCGCCGCCGGCGGTTATGCCCGCCGTCAGCCCGGTATTTTTCGGCAGGTATTCCCGGGGCGCCAGTGTGCGCCGCAGCACCGGCTTGTCGAACGTGTCGGTAAGGGTAAGTTCCAGCAGCGGATAGGCCTGCGCATAGGGTGCCCGATTGTAGAGCGTACTCACCAGCACCAGCGCGCCTGTATGTTCCGGATCGTCCTGCAGGTCGGAATCCTCTATGCTCAGCAGGTCAGCTTGGCGCGGCAGTTCCACCGTGCAATGCAATTTGTCGCAGGCGGCAATCAGCCAGGGCCTGGTCTGAGGAAAATGCGCCGCGATCTCGGTGCGGAGAAAATAAACGGCCTGCCCTGCCGCCGTCAGCCCCAGCAGCAAAGCCAGCGGAGCGAGCAGCCGGGATGAACTGCGCTTGGCGGGCCGAACGGCAGGCGGACTGGTTGGAGGCGGGGCGGACGGTTCCGCTGCCGGTTCCGGCTCGGGCAGTGCAGCGATGGTTTCGTCGGCCGGTGGCTCGGATGCAGGAGACGGTTCGGCAACGGCGACCGCTATCGGCGACGGCGCAACTTCATCGGCGGTTTCGACCGTGGGCGGTTCCGGTTCGATATCCAGATATTCCGGATCGAGGATTTCAAAGTGCAGCGCGGCGACATTCGTCTTCGCTTCCGGCGACGCTGCGTCTGCCGCAGGTTCGAGCATGGCCGCAAGCTCTGCTTCGACCGGTTCGGCAGTCTCCGGCGGGGGGATGGCGGCGGCTTCCTCGAAAATCGGTGCATCCTCTACTTGCGGCGGAAAGGAGTCCCGCTGCGGCGCGGCGGGATGCGAAGCTGCCACTTCCGCCAGTTGCTTCAGCGCACTGAATATATGCTGGCACTGGCCGCAGCGCACATCGCCGCGGTGTGCGGATAATTGTTCCGGCGTGATGCGGAAAGAGGTGCCGCAAGCCGGACAGGTGGTAATCAGACTCACCGTTTGGTTCCTGTGAGCAGCGTCCAGTTCTCCATGAATACGGGTGCTGCCATGTCAAACCATGCCGCATAAGCGGCCGAAACCTCGGCGGCCTGTTCGGCCAGAATGCCTGACAGCGCGATGCGGCCGCCTTGACGGCAAGCCTGTGCCAGTACCGGCGCCAGCACCTTGAGGGGGATGGAAAGAATATTGGCGACGACGACGTCGGCGGCGTAAGGCGGCATCGCATCCGGCAGGCAGAAATCGGCCCCGACCATGTTCTGTTCGGCATTCTGCCGGCTGGACAGGATAGCCTGCGGATCGATATCCACCCCCAGCGTTTCGCCTGCGCCAAGTTTTTTCGCGGCAATCGCCAGGATGCCAGAGCCGCAGCCGTAATCCAGCACTTTTTCCGCGCCGTGCAGATGATCGACCAGCCAGGCCAGGCAGAGATGGGTGGTGGGGTGGCTGCCGGTGCCGAAGGCCAGCCCCGGATCGAGCACGATATTGATCGCGCCGGGCTCCGGCGCGCTGTGCCAGGAAGGCACGATCCATAGCTTGCCGGCGATGGGGATGGGGTCGAACTGCGACTGGGTGGCGCGGACCCAGTCCTGTTCGGGCACGGCTTCGATGGTGTAGCGCGGCCGGACGATGCCGGCGGCCGCGGCCGCGGCATCGACGACGGCAGCCAGATTAAGGCCGTCGTCGAACAGCGCGCTGACCACATTGCGCCGCCACACGCCGGGTTCGCCTGTGCCTGGTTCGCCGAAGATCGGCAATTCATCGGGCGTCTCGGCATCGGCGTCTTCGATGCCGACCGATAGCGCGCCTAATGCCATCAGCGCGTCGCTCAAAGCCTCGGCGGCATCAGCCCCCGCTTCCATCCTGAGCGATTGCCACGGCATGATTTACTTGGAGACCAGGCCCAGCTTGTGTTCGAGGTAATGAATGCTGGTGCCGCCCTGCTGGAATGCGGCATCGTTCATCAGCTCGCTGTGCAGCGGGATGTTGGTCTTGATGCCTTCCACCACCATTTCCGACAGCGCGATGCGCATGCGTGCGATCGCCTGATCGCGTGTGTCGCCGTAAGCCAGCAGCTTGCCTATCATCGAATCGTAAGTCGGCGGCACCATGTAGCCGTGGTAGACATGGGTGTCGACGCGGATTCCCGGTCCGCCCGGCATATGGAAGCCGGTAATGCGGCCGGGCGAGGGCACGAACTTTAGCGGGTCCTCGGCGTTCACGCGGCACTCGATCGCATGGCCGCGCATGTGGATGTCCTTCTGCTTGAACGGCAGCTTTTCGCCTGCCGCCACGCGCAACTGGGTCTGCACGATGTCAATGCCGGTAATCAGTTCGGTTACCGGGTGCTCCACCTGCACGCGGGTGTTCATTTCGATGAAGTAGAACTCATCGTTTTCATATAAAAATTCAAAAGTGCCGGCGCCGCGGTAGCTAATGGTGCGGCAGGCCTCCGCACAGCGCTCGCCAATCGCGGCGATCAGTTTGCGGCCTATGCCGGGAGCCGGCGCTTCCTCGAGGATTTTCTGGTGGCGGCGCTGCATCGAGCAGTCGCGCTCGCCCAGGTAAACCGCGTTGCCGTGCTCGTCGGCCAGCACCTGAATCTCGATGTGGCGCGGCTGCAGCAGGAATTTTTCCATATATACCGTGGGATTGCCGAACGCGGCCTGGGCTTCGGCCTTGGTCATTTCCACCGAGGACAGCAGCGCGGCCTCGGTATGCACCACGCGCATGCCGCGTCCGCCGCCGCCGCCGGAGGCCTTGATGATGACCGGATAGCCGATTTCGCGCCCCATGCGCAGGACTTCCTCGGCATCATCCGGCAATGCGCCGTCGGAGCCGGGCACGCAGGGTACGCCTGCCTTCTTCATCGCGTTTTTGGCGCTGACCTTATCGCCCATCAGGCGTATGGTTTCGGCGCGCGGACCGATGAAGACGAAGCCGCTTTGCTCCACGCGTTCGGCAAAATCGGCGTTTTCCGACAGGAAACCGTAGCCGGGATGTATCGCTTCGGCATCGGTCACTTCGGCCGCGCTGATGACGGCGGGGATGTGCAGGTAGGACTGGTTGGAAGGCGCGGGGCCGATGCAGACGGATTCGTCGGCGAGCTTGACGTACTTGGCCTCGCGGTCCGCTTCCGAATACACGCAAACGGTCTTGATGCCCAGCTCGCGGCAAGCGCGTTGAATGCGCAGCGCGATCTCCCCGCGATTGGCGATAAGGACTTTCTCGAACATTAGGGAATACCCCCGGATCAGCCGATAATGAACAACGGTTCGCCGTATTCTACCGGCTGGCCGTTTTCGACCAGGATGGCCTTGATGACGCCGCTATGGTCGGCTTCGATTTCGTTGAGCAGTTTCATCGCTTCGATGATGCACAGCGTCTCGCCCGCCGAAACCGGTGAGCCGACCTCGACGAAGGCTTTGGCGTCCGGCGAAGGAGCGCGGTAGAAAGTGCCCACCATGGGCGATTTCACCACGTGGCCCTCGATGGCCGGCGGTGCGGCTTCGACGGCTGCGGACGCTACCGGCGCCGCAGCGGCAGGCTGCGGCGCATACTGCATCATGTGCGGCATGTAGGCCGGGTACTGCATTGCCTGGCCTGTCGGCTGGCGGCTGATACGGACTTTTTCTTCCCCCTCGGTGAGCTCCAGCTCGGCGATGCCGGACTCCTCTACCAGATCGATCAGTTTCTTCAGTTTTCTCAGATCCATAGCGATAGTTATCCTAGTTGACCCTTGATACGGTTAATGGCGAATGTGGTTGATGGCAAAGTCCAGCGCATATTCGTAGCCGGCCGCCCCCAGCCCGCTGACGACGCCGATGGCGAGGTCGGAGAAATAGGAGTGATGGCGGAAGGCTTCGCGCGCATGGACATTGGACAGATGCACCTCGATAAACGGGGTTTTCACTGCCGCCAAGGCGTCGCGCAGCGCAACGGAGGTGTGGGTGAAAGCGGCAGGATTGATAATGATGAAATCGACGGAATGCTGAAACAGGCCGTGCAGCTTGGCCACCAGATCGCTTTCGGCGTTGCTCTGATAACTTTCGACGGCGATGCCCGAAGCCTGCGCCTTGGCGACGAGCCGTTGGTTGATCGCTTCCAGTGTGTCGCACCCGTAATGCTCAGGCTCCCTGACGCCTAGCAGATTCAGGTTGGGGCCATGCAAAACGAGTATGCGATTGACATAATTTGTCGCGGGTTTTGTCGTCATTTCCAGGATTTTCAGAAACCCAGTGAGGGTGCAAGTTTGCCGCAAATGCCGGCTTATTGTCCAGCAAAATTGCCGAAAATGGCGGAAGTTACTGATGTTGCAACGATCTTTGCCAACCACCAGGAGTCAACATTCCAGCGCTTTGGGGCAATTGCCGTTTTTGCTGGCAAACAAGTCGTTAAGCGTGACCAAGAAATGCTCGGCATCCTGATAACCAACTACTTTCAGCGCTCCGATTTCCTGGCCGGCGGGGTCGAAAAATACGATGCCGGGGGGGCCGAACAGGTTGAAACGCGCCATCAATGCCGCGTCTTCAGTCGTGTTCGCAGTGACATCGGCCTGCAGCAGCAGGGATTTTTCCAGCAGCTTGCGTACGCGCGGATCGGCGAATGTATAACGCTCGTACTCCTTGCAGGATACGCACCAGTCGGCATAGAAATCCAGCATGACGTAGCGGCCTTTGGCCGATTGCACCATCGAGTCGAGCTCAGCCAGATTCTTCACGCGCTTGAACGGCAGTGTGTTTTCAGTGTTGTTGCCGGCGCCGGCGAAGATCCCGGCCAAAGGTTTGAGCGGATCGCGGCTGCCGGAAAAAGCGCCTGTCAGCAGTGCGACGCCAGCCACCAGCGCGATAACGCCCAGCCCCTTGCCCAGGCGCATCGCCTTGCCTGCATGCGGTGGCAAACCGTCCAGCGCCCGCAGGAAGATTGCCGAGACGATCAGCAATGCTGCCCACAGACCCATAGTCAGCGCGACCGGGATGACCGGCGCAATAATCCAGATCGCCATGCCCAACATCAGCACGCCGAAGAAATTGCTTACCGTATTCATCCATGCGCCGGCTTTAGGCAGCAGCGCGCCGGCGGACAGGCCCACCACCAAGAGCGGCACGCCCATGCCCAGCGCCATCGTGAACAAAGCCACGCCGCCCAATAGCACGTCATGCGTCTGGCCGATATAAAGCAATGCGCCTGCCAGCGGGGCGGCGACGCAGGGGCTGACGATCAGCGCCGACAGCGCGCCCATGGCGAACACGCCGAGGAAGCGCCCGCCCTTGATGCGGTTGGTCGCTTCGGCCACGCGCGATTCCAGCCCGCTGGGCAGCTTGAGCTCGTACAGGCCGAACATCGACAGTGCCAGCGCCACGAATATCAATGCGCCCGCACTCAGCGCCCAGGGGTTCTGCAGGGCATTGCTGACGAGGTGGCCGGACAGCCCCGCGACAATGCCGGCCAAGGCGTATGCCACGGCCATGCCCAGCGTATAGGCGAGCGACAGGTTGAAAGCATGCGCGCGGCTGGGATGCCGGCCCTGGCCGACGATAATGCCGGACAGGATGGGGATCATCGGAAAAACGCAGGGCGTGAACGACAGCAGCAGGCCGAAGCCGAAGAATCCGGCAGCGACCAGCCACAGTTTGCCGCCCCCGAGCAGCTGCCGGATCTGATCCGACTCGCCGGGCGAAGGCGGCGCGGGCGTGGCCTGGACGTTGGCCAGATCGATGTCGAAAGTCTTGCGGATGGGCGCATAGCACAGCCCTTTTTCGCTGCAGCCCTGGAAGCTGGCAAGCAGGGAAATGGTTCCCGGCGGCGCGCCGCCATGCTGCAAATGCACTACGGCCTGGAAGGGGCGATGATAAACCTCCATGTTGCCGAAGTTGGGGTCGCGCTTCATATCTCCCGGGGGAAGGTCGACCGTGCCGATGCTGCCGGGCGAGCCTTCTTTCAGCTTGAACGACATGCGCTGGCGGTAGAGATAGTAGCCGGGCGCCACCTCGAAATCGGCGAGCAGGGTTTGGGCATCCCGGGTTTGTATCGAAAGCTTGAAAGCCTGTTCGGGCTTGAGAAATGCATCGCTGCCCCCAGCTAGTTTATCCAGCAGCGATGACGCTTGTTGCGATTGCGGGCCGGAAGCACGGTCGGGCAGCAGGCCGGCATGGGCTGCGGATGCTAACAAACAGCCAAGGAGGAGAATAAGTCGGAAGGTCATTGGGTTTCGTCGTCTATCCATTGCAAGTAAGCCGGCAGGCCGGCGTTTACTGGGACACAAATGATTTCAGGAAGTTCGTAGGGGTGGCGCTCGCGGATGAGGCGTTCGACCTCGGCATAGCGCTCTGCCGTGGTTTTGATCAGCACCGGTATTTCCTCGGCACTTTGCGTTTTGCCCTGCCAGTGATAGATTGACAGGCACGGAGCCAGCACATTCACGCAGGCGCCGGCCCGATTGCCGATCAGGGTTTCTGCCAGTTGCAGCGCTGTTTCGCGGCTCGGCAGATTAGTCATCACAAGAACCACACTCATTGGGAATATTTGCATGCGCTTGCTGTTGATATTGGCGATTTTACTCGCTTTTCCTTTCTTCGAGCTTTATCTGCTGGCCCGCCTCGCCGGCGTCTACGGCTGGTGGCTGGCGCCTTACCTGCTGTTCACTGCGACCGCCGGCTGGCTGATTATCAAGGAAGAGCGGCTGGCGGTGTTCGGGCGCTTGTTTCATATCGTGCAGAGCGGGCATCATCCGCTGTTGGCATTACTGACGACAGCCCGCAAATTGCTCGCCGGCGTGCTGCTGATTTTTCCCGGCGTCATCAGCGATGTGATCGCGGTGGTCCTGTTGCTGATTCCGTTGCCGGCGGCGCGCCCACCCGTAGCGGATGACGCGATCGAAGGCCAATGGCGGCGCGAGGAATAAGAGCCCTGTGATAAACTACGCGCTCCGCGCGATTCCGGTTTAATTTCATGTCCTTCCAGATCACCATCCAGCCCAGCGGGCATGTTTTTTCCGCCCCTTCCGACGACACTATCCTGAATGCCGCACTGGAGGCGGGTTATACCTTGCCCTATGGCTGCCGCAACGGCGGTTGCGGGGCGTGCAAAGGGCAGGTGCTGGAAGGCGCGGTCGATTATGGGGATGCCCAGTCCCATGTGCTTTCCGACGCGGAAAAATCTGCCGGCAAAGCCTTGTTCTGTTGCGCCAGGCCGCTGTCCGACGTGACGATAGAGTGCCGCGAAGTGGGCCTGAAAGGCGGCATCCAGACCAAGATACTGCCGTGCCGGGTGGAACGAAAAGTACAGCTGGCGCCCGACGTGATCGCGATGCATCTCAAGCTGCCGGCCAACGAGCGTTTGCAGTTCCTGCCCGGCCAATATATCGAGTTTCTGCTCAAGGACGGCGGCCGCCGCGCTTTCTCGCTGGCCAATGCGCCGTTCGACGACCAGATGCTGGAATTACACGCCCGGTTGATTCCCGGCGGCAAGTTCACCGAATACGCCTTCAAGGAAATGTCGGAGAAAGCCATCCTGCGCTTCGAAGGCCCGATGGGCACGTTCACGCTGCGCGAAGAAAGCGACAAGCCCATCATTTTCGTCGCCGGCGGCACCGGTTTCGCTCCCATCAAGGGCATCATCGAGCACATGTTCCACCATCGCATCCGGCGCGACATGGTGCTGTACTGGGGGGCGCTGGCGCGGCAGGATCTGTATATGCCGGAACTGCCCGAGCAATGGGCGGCCGAGCATGACAATTTCCGCTTTATCCCGGTATTGTCCCAACCCGGAGCGGACGATGCCTGGACCGGCCGTACCGGACTCGTGCACCAGGCGGTGCTGGCTGACGGCCTGGAGTTGAAGGATTACCAGGTTTACTGCTGCGGCGCTCCGGCGATGGTGGAGGCGGCGCATCGAGACTTTACCGCACAAGGCCTGCCGGAGGGTGAGTTCTTCTCCGACGCGTTTACGTTTGCGCCGAAGAAATAGGTTCTAGATTATTGGGTGCCCATCGGCTGGCTTGCAAAACGATATTCATGTCGTTTTGCCGCATTCTTCCATCTTGCGCTCCAGGCTCGACCGGTAATGCCGATTGGCGTCCTCGTCCCTGCCCAGTTGTTCCATGATGCGGGCCAGCGCCAGGTGGGCAGCGCTGGTTTCATGCACGCTCAGGCTGGCTTCCAGATAGCTTTGTGCTTTGCCCCAGAGTTCCGCGCGGAGACAGAGGTTGCCTAGCGCAAGCAGCAGGCCGGCATCGCCGTGATGCTGGGTGAGCCAGTATTCGGCCTGTTCCAGTTGCTTGACTGGGTCTTTGCCTGCGCACTGGCCGTAGAATTCCGCCAATGCGGTATCCCATTGCTTGGTCAGGCTCATTTCGACGATTTGCGCGGCGGTGGCGCTAGCGCCGGCTTTTACCAGATATTGTGCGGCAGCCAGCGCAATATGCGGGTCCAGTTGGTCGGCTTCAGGCACCTTTGACCAATAGGCGTGCAGCGCGGCGGCATCGTCGGCTTTGCGGCGCAGCAGTTCCAGGTGGGCTTGCAGCTTCCATTGTTGAGCGATAATCGGCTCGATGCCATTGCGTTTTTCCAGTTGCGCAATCAGCGCCAGTACGCCATCCCAATCGCCGAGCTGGCGCCGTGCCTTGAGTTCCAGCTGCAGCGCGGGCAGATGCCTGGCATCGCTTTTTTCCAACTGTTTGATCGCATTCAATGCATCGTTGAAGCGGCGCTGGTCCAGCAGCAGTTCGGCCTGGCACAGCAGGCGTGCGACGTCGGCGTCGGGTGCCAGGCGCTCGGCCTCGGCCAGATAGAAATCGCGGCGCTCGAAATTTTTAAGCTTGTGCGCGGCACGGGCGGCGATCAGCGTGCCGACCAGGCCATCGGCGCCAAGCTCGAGCGCCTGGGCGGCGGTTTTTTCCGCTTTGCTGTGGCGCCCTTCCGCCATTGCGGCCATGCTTTCGAGCAAGGCCGCCACCGCTTCCCTGTCGCGTTTTTCGCGCTTGAACAGGCGCACCTTTTCCGGCAGGCGCAGGGTGTACGCGGTGAGCCGCAGCAGCGCGTGCAGGATGAAAAAGCTTAACGTGACCAGCAGCAGGAACAGGCTGGTGGAGAGTTCGATGCGGTAAGGCGGCTGCACCAGCAGCACATAACCGTTGCCGTGGCCGATCACCAGCGGTATCGCGACAGCCGCTCCCGCTACCAGCAACAGCCAGATCAATAATTTCACTTGCCGCCCTTTTCCAGCGAAAGTTTGTAGCGGCTGGCGGCATTCATGCTTTCGCTGATATCGGGCAGCTGAATGTTGATCGAGCTGCCGGCCAGCTGGCGAATGGCTGCGATGGTGCTCTGCACGTGCGGGTCGGTGGTGTCGAAATGGCGTTTAAGCCAGTCCTCGGCGGCACGCAGGTCGGCGTGAAAGGTGGATTCGTCGCGCTGCAGCAGCGCGATGCGCGCAGTCAACAGCCTCAACCGCAGATTTTCACGCAGGAAGAAGGCTTGCTCCGGCGTCAAGAGCGGCGGCTCGGGGCGGTCGATGCGTTCTATGCGTACCAGTTGGCGAATATCGTGCCAGACTTCCCCGGCCAGCCGGCGCCAGGCATTGCTTTCGTAGTCCGGGGCAAGGGTATCGGCCTGGGCGCGCGGGTGGTGTTCACTGGTCAGGGGCAATTTTTCCACCATCACTGCCATGCCTTCCAGGCGCAGGCTGGAGCCGACCGTATCGATCGCCGGCAAGGCCTGCAGGCGTTCGACATCCTTGCCGATCAGCTTGCGCAGCTGGATCGCCTGCGGCTTGTCGAGTTGTGCGAGCCGCATGTCCGCCGTTTGCAGCGCCATCAGCGCGGCCTTGATGTTGCCGGCCAGTTGCAGCTGCTCGCCGGCGACCACCAGCAGCTGTTCCGCTTCGGCAACGATGCGTTCGTCGCGGTTGTTGGCGAACTCCTGGTACAACGTTTGCAATGCATCCTGCTGGCTTTGCGATTCCGCCAGCTTTTGTTCCAGCAGCGCCAAACGTACGGCGGATTGCGCGCTGGTTTCTTCGGCTTTCTTTGCCAGCAGCTGGCTTTCGCGGTTGCGGGTATCGAATTCGCTCAAGCGTTGGGTCAGGCTAAGCTCGAGTGCCGAAAAATGCTGGCGATAATCCAGCCATTGCCAAGCGAGCAGCACCAGGGCGATCAGCGCCAGGATCAGCGCGGCCCGGAATAATGGAGCGGATTCCTGGGCCGCGGCTGGCGTCGCGATTTGCGGGGTTGGTTCGGTGTCGGGTTCGCTCATTGGATTACGTTTCATTGCGCCATTGGGTGAGCGCGTCCAGCATTCCTGCATCGCCGGGAGCTTGTGCCACGATTGCCTGCAAACCATGCGACCGGGCGCTGTCTGCGATGCGGGCATGGTTGACGAAAATCGGGGTGGCCTGTAGCCAGCCTGCATCCTCGCCAGCCAGGGCCAGCAGGTTGCGCAAGGCTTCGCTGCTGGTTACGACGATGGCTTGCAAGCGGCCATTTTGCCATAGGCGGAGCAATTCTCCAGCATCCAGGTTGGGATTGGCGCGGCGGTAACATTCGGCAAACTCGACTTCGGCGCCCCGCTCGCGCAACGTTTCCGCAAGCAGTTCACGTCCGCCGACGCCACGAAAAATAACGCAGCGTTTGCCTGCTACCGCATGCATTTCGGGCAAGTTTAGCAGACTTTCGCTGTCGAAACGGTCGCTGGGCGAGAGCGCCCCATGCACGCCGAAGTTCGCCAGCTGTGCGGCGGTCGACGGCCCGATCGCCGCACAGCGCAGCGCTGCCGGGAAGCTGCGGCGGGCCAGCAAACGCGTCATGCCGTGCTGTACCGCATTGCTGCTGATGAAGAACGCCCAGTCAAAGCCGTCCAGCCGGTCGATGATGGCGTCGAAAGCGCGGTAATCATCCACCGCAGCGATTTCCAGCAGCGGGAACAGGAAGGGGATGCCGCCTGCGGAACGGATCAGTTCCGCCAGCGGACGGGCCTGGTCGACAGGCCGGGTAATGGCGATGCCGCAGCCGGCCAGCGGCAGATCAGGCATCGTGCTCAAGCTCGGCGAGGATTTTATCGGCGCCTTGCGCCACCAGTTGCCGGGCCAGCGCGCGGCCCAACGCTTCAGCCTCCTGGGGCGCGCCGTGGACGGCCGCGCGCACCATGCGCCGACCGTCCACGCTGGCGACGAAACCGACCATACTCAATACGCCGTGCTCGATGCGGGCGAAAGCGCCCAACGGTACCTGGCAGCTGCCCGCCAGCGCGCGGCTCATCGCGCGTTCCGCGATGACGCAAGTGGCGGTGTCGGCGTGGTTCAACGGGGCGAGCCAGGTCTTGAGGTCGTCGCGGCCCGTGCAAATCTCGATGCCCAGCGCGCCCTGGCCCACTGCCGGAACGCTGTGGTCCGGCTCGATCAGGCTGGCGATGCGCTGCGCCAGGCCTAGGCGCTTGAGCCCGGCCGCTGCGAGGATGATCGCGGCATACTGGCCTTCGTCCAGCTTGCGCAAACGGGTTTGCAGGTTGCCGCGCAGGGATTCGATCTTGAGATGCGGAAAACGTGCCATCAGCTGGCTCTGGCGGCGCAGGCTGGAGGTACCGACGATGCTGCCGACGGGAAGGGCTTGCAGATCGGCGTAAGTGTTGGAAACGAAAGCGTCGCGCGGGTCTTCGCGCTCGCCGATCGCGGCCAGCTCGAAACCCTCGGGGAGGTTCATGGGCACGTCTTTCATCGAATGTACCGCCAGGTCGGCACGGCCTTCGGCCAGCGCCTGCTCCAGTTCCTTGACGAACAAGCCTTTACCGCCGATGCGCGCCAGCGGCGAGTTCAGAATCTGGTCGCCGGTTGTGGTCATGCCCAGGATGTCCACCTGAGCTTCCGGATACAGCGTCTGCAGTCGTGCCTGAATGTAATGCGCCTGCCACAGGGCAAGGGCGCTTTCGCGCGTGGCAATGACGAGGTGTTGGGGAGCGCGTGCGGAGTTCAAGAAAGTAGCCGTCCGGTCAAAATTGGAATTTTAGCATGGGATAGTGCGGGCGAGGCGCCCCGCCTAACACAAGCTGCTGATTTACATATAAGATAGCCAATTCACACTGTTTTGTCTTAAATCGGAATTTCAAAGATAATGATTGGTAACGATAAAGATACGCCGTCGGGCCAGGCGCAAGCTGACGAAAACCGGCGCGTTCATGTCTATGTGCGTGAGATTTTCGAGGAAGCGTATGCCCTGGCGCTGCCTTTCATCGACCCCAAGCAGGGTTGGGGCGGCCAGCCGATGACGCGCCATGCCTATTCCGCCTTGCGCGAGGCTTATCCCCGCCTGGCCGGGCAGGACCTCGCCATTCTGGTTCCGGCGCTGGAGCGCGTATTCAGGGAGCGCAGCAAAGTGAAGTGAGCGCTTCGTTTCAGCCGGTGAAATCCTTGAGGATGTGCTGCTGGCGCCTGCTTACCGGCATCGTTTCCGTCAACCCTTTCAGCAACACTACCCAGTGCGTTTCGCCATCTTCTTCCTGGCGGCGTTCGAAACCCTGCACCGCGTCGCGCAAAACCAGGCAGCTGCGGTGTATGCGCAGAAAACGCTCGGGGAATTCCTGTTCGATGCGGTTCAGCGAGTCTTCCAGCAGGTATTCGCGTGTTGCCGTGCGTAGCGTCAGGTATTTGAGTTCGGCGCGCAGGTAGATGACGTCCGGCACCGGCACCAGCAGAATGCGACCGCGTTCGTGGATGCTGAAGTGGGTACGTTGCGGCGCCAAACTGTGCAGCGCCTCGATTTGCGCCGGGCGCAGCACCTGTGCCTTGGCCAGCGCGGCGCGCAGGCGTTCCAGCCGGATCGGTTTGAGCAGGTAGTCGACCGCGTTGAGTTCAAAGGCTTGCAGCGCGTGCGTGTCGTACGCCGTGGTGAAAATGACGGCCGGCGGGTGAAACAGCTTTTGCGCATGTTCCGCAGCCTCGATGCCGTCCATGACCGGCATGCGGATGTCGAGCAGCAGCACGTCCGGCAGCAACTCCGCAGCGCACGACAGCACTTCCCGGCCGTTGCCTGCCTCGCCGGTCACCACCACGTTCGGAATTTCCGCCAGCAGCGCCTTCAGCCTGTTGCGGGCCGGGGTTTCATCATCCGCGATCAATACCTTGAGTGACGCGCTCATGATTTGCGGTAGGGGAAGATGATGTGGACTTGATAGCGGTCTTCCGAAACATTCGCGGTAAGACTGGCTTCATAATCGAAATGCAGGGCCATGCGCTCGCGGATGTTGATCAGCGCCATCTTGTTGCCGGCATGATGCGTGCCTTCCTTGCGATAGGGATTGGAAAGCACGGCGTGCACCTGGTCGCGCGCCAGGTAGATGTTGAGCATGATTTCTCCGCCTTCGCCCGCTGGTTCGACGCCATGATAAACGGCGTTTTCCAGCAAGGGCTGCAGCACCAGGGGGGGAATCAGCGCATCCGCCGGCATATGGTCGATATGCCAGGCGATGCGCAGCCGTTCGCCCAGCCGCAGCCTCTCCAGCTCGAGGTATTGCCGGCACAGCGCCAGTTCGGATTCCAGCGGCACCAGCTGGCGGTTGTCGGCCATCAGCACGCGGAACAGGTCGGCCATGTCTTCCAGCGCGGTTTCGGCGCGATGCGGGTCGCTGCGGATCAGCGACAGCACCGCGTTGATGCTGTTGAACAGGAAATGCGGGCGGATGCGCGCCTGCAACGCCTGCAGCCTGGCTTCGGTAAATGCCGGAGACAGTGCGCGGCTGCGCAGATTGAAGTAGACCAGCAGCACCCCGCTGGCGAGCAGGGTTAACAGCCACCAGCGATGCAGGCTGCCCATGCTTTCCTCGCCGAAAGGATAGGCGATGAATTTCCATACCAGCGAGGCGATGGCCAGTTCCAGCAACAGCACTCCCAGCACGCCCAGCCGGTAAGGCAGTCGCAGCAGCGGATCATTCAGCGCATAAAGCGCCAGCAGGCTGGCCAGCAGCACCGGCTGCATCAATGCCGACACGGACAGCAGTTCCCGCCAGGCGCCGGCCGGCGTTTCGCTGCGCAGGACAGCCGCCGCCGCGCCCATCAGGTTGGCGATGACCAGCACGCGCAAACTGAAGCCCAGATTGCGAAAATTGGGAAGCACCACTTGCGGGGGTAGAGGCGAAATCGGCCGGGGGTTTTGCTTTATACTAGCCATGGTTTTCATTGTTATAGATGACGGGCTGGCATGCAAGATAAAAACAAGGGGTGGTCGGGGCGGTTTTCCGAGCCGGTGGATGCGCTGGTCAAGCGTTATACGGCTTCGGTGACGTTCGACAAGCGCCTGGCGGAGTTCGATATTCAGGGCTCGCTGGCGCATGCCGCGATGCTGGCCGCCCAAGGCATCATCGGCCAGGATGACTTGGCCGCGATCGAGCGCGGCATGGCGGAGATCCGCGACGAGATCCGCAGCGGCAGCTTCGAATGGCTGCTCGACCTCGAAGACGTCCACCTCAATATCGAAAAACGGCTGACCGACAAGGTCGGCGATGCCGGCAAGCGCCTGCACACCGCGCGCTCGCGCAACGACCAGGTGGCAACCGACGTGCGGCTGTGGCTGCGCGCCAAGGTGGACGAAATCTTAAGCCTGATCCGCGCCTTGCAGCTTTCCATTCTCGATCTTGCCGAAGCCCATGCCGATACCGTGATGCCGGGCTTCACGCATTTGCAGGTCGCGCAGCCGGTGACGTTCGGCCATCATCTGATGGCGTATTTCGAAATGCTCAAGCGCGACGCCGGGCGCTTTGCCGACGCTCGCCGCCGCATCAACCGATTGCCTTTGGGCGCGGCGGCGCTGGCCGGCAGCGGCTACCCGGTGGACCGGGAAATGGTGGCGCATAGCCTGGGCTTCGACGGCGTGTGCGAAAATTCCCTCGATGCGGTTTCCGACCGTGACTTCGCGATCGAATTCACCGCTGCGGCCGCGCTGGTGATGACGCATTTGTCGCGTTTTTCCGAGGAGCTAATCCTGTGGTCCAGCCCGCGCTTCGGCTTTGTCGACATTGCCGATCGCTACTGCACCGGCTCCTCTATCATGCCGCAGAAGAAAAACCCGGACGTGCCGGAGCTGGTGCGCGGCAAGACCGGCCGCGTCAATGGCCATCTGGTCGCATTGCTGACCTTGATGAAAGGCCAGCCGCTGGCTTACAACAAGGACAACCAGGAAGACAAGGAGCCGCTGTTCGACACGGCGGATACCCTGACCGATACCCTGGCCATTTATGCCGACATGCTGCGCGGCGTCAAGGTGGACAAGGAGGCGATGCGCCGCGCGGTGCTGGAAGGTTTTGCCACCGCGACGGACCTGGCCGACTACCTGGTGAAAAAAGGCCTGCCGTTCCGCGATGCGCACGAGGCCGTCGCGCGCGCGGTGCGCCATGCGGAATCCAAAGATTGCGATCTGGCCGATCTGCCGCTGGAAGAGCTGAAGCAGTTCTCGGCGCTGGCGGATGAAGACGTCTATGCCGTGCTGACGCCGGAAGGCTCGCTCGCCAGCCGCCGGCATCTCGGTGGCACTGCGCCGGAACGGGTGCGGCAGGCCATCGCGAAGGCGCGAACAGAGCTGGGCTGACGCAATTGCGCGCCGCGGCGGTTTTGCTCATGGTGCTGGCGGCGCTGATATTCCCGGCCATACTCGGCGGTGCGGACGAAATCGGCGAGCATCCGCCGGCCGTGTTGCTGGAATGGCCGATGCTGCCGGGCGAGTCGCTCGCCCGGCTGGCCAGCTTGATCTATCCGCACGACCGCGCGATGCAGCGGCATTTCATTGCCGCCGCCGTGCGCGAGAATTCTTCCGTCTTCCCCATGCACGGCGTCCGCCAGCCGTTCGAGCGGGAAACCCCGATCCGGCTGCCGGATCTCAGGCAGCTTTCGCGGCTGGCTGCGCCTGCCAAAACCTCGCGCAACATAGTGCGGCCGACGCCGGCGATGCGGCCCGCGGCGGCGGGCGCCGCGTTGTCCAGGCTGCGCATGAGCGTTGCGCTGGAAGCTGCAAAAACTGAAACATCGGTCTTACCCGTAGCAGGCCAGCCGAGACTGGGAGAGGGGCGGCGCGCACAGTCCGCGCTCAGCCCGAGTCCCGCGCAACTGCAGGAATTGATCGCGCGCAATCTGGATTTGCAGGCTGCACAGTCGGCCCTAGACGGGCGGTTGGCTGCGTTGGAAACGGATATCCGGCAACTGGGGGAGGCGCTGATGCGGCCCGCGGCCGCATCAGCGCTACCTGCGGCATCGCCAACGCCTATCCCGGCTCGGCACGATAATCCGCTGCCGATGGCGCCTGCGCATCTGCTGACGTTAGCGGCGGGAGCGCTGGCGGCCGGTTGGCTGCTGTGGCTGCGCCGCCGGAAAAGCCTGCGGGTGCTGCAGGCGGTCGACGCTTTGACGCCATTGTCGTCGCCGACGGCGGAGGCGGGGTCGGCCAGCGCAACCGGGTGGTCTTCACGCCAGCCAGCGGATAATGCCGTGGACGAAAACTCGATCTCGGTGGACGAGATTACTTCGATCGTCGAGGAAGCCAAGATCTTCGTCGCGCTGGGGCGCGACGAGCATGCCGCCGGCATCCTGCAAGACTATATCGCTACCTATCCGCGCGCTTCGGTGAACCCCTGGCTGTATCTGATGGATATTTTGCGCGCCGCTAACCGCAAAGAGGAGTTCAGCGCGCTGGCCCAGCGCTTCCACCAGACTTTCAATCTCATCGCCCCGCAATGGGAAGCCGCTGCGCCGGCGATGATGGTGGTGGCGCGCAGCCTGGAAGAGTTCCCGCACATCCTGGCGCGGCTGACTGCAGGCTGGGGTGCGGCGGAGGCCCAGGCTTTCCTCGTACATTTGCTGCAGGACAACCGCGGCGGGGAACGCACCGGATTCGGCAAAGACGTGCTGGAGGAAATCCTGCTGTTGCAGGGAGTCCTCGAGTTACGCGACCAGTTGCCGCTGCTGCGGCCGTTCTAGGGCGTGTTCACACTAGTCGGGAGTCGGGAAGAAACAGCTGCAGCAGTTCGTTGAGGAAACGCTGCCCGTGTGCGGTAGGCGCGATATGCAAATGGTCGCGCTCGATCAGCCCCTTGTTCGCGGCTTCCACCAGCGCCGCATCGACGTTGCTGATCGGCAGTCCGGTGCGTTCCTGGAATAGCGTCACCGGGAAGCCTCCGGTCAGGCGCAGCGCATTCATCATGAACTCGAACTCCAGGTCGTGCCGTGTCAGCGTGCGCTCGCTGTCGATGTGCCCGGCGTTCTCCACCCCTTTGAGATAAGCGGCAGGATGCTTGAGTCGCGCCTGGCGCAGGATGCGGTCGGCAAAACTGAGTTTGCTGTGCGCCCCGGCGCCTATGCCCAGATAATCGCCGAACTGCCAGTAGTTGAGGTTGTGGCGGCATTGCTTGCCGACGGCTGCAAACGCCGAGGTTTCGTAATGCCCATAGCCGGCGCTGTCCAGCTCCGCCTCGATGGCCTCCTGCATCGCCGCGCTGGCATCGTCGTCCGGCAGGGGCGGCGGGCGGTGGTGAAACGCGGTGTTGGGCTCGATGGTGAGGTGGTAGGCGGAAATGTGCTGCGGTGCGTAGCTTATCGCGGTGCGGAGATCGGCCAGCGCCTGCTCCAGGCTTTGCTGCGGCAGCGCGTACATCAGGTCGAGATTGACGTTGTCGAAGGTGGCGAGCGCCATTTCCACCGCGCGCTTAGCCTCGGCGGCGGCGTGGATGCGTCCCAGCGCCTGCAGGTGTGCGTCGTTGAAGCTTTGGATGCCAAGCGACAGGCGGTTCACGCCGGCAGCGCGGAAAGCCTTGAACTTGCCGGCTTCCGCCGTGCCCGGATTGGCCTCCAGCGTGATTTCGGCGCCGTAAGCCAGCGGCAGCAAGGCGCGCACGCGGCACAGGATATCGTCGAGAACGGTCTCCGATAACAAGCTGGGCGTGCCGCCGCCGAAAAAGATGGTCTGCACGCGGCGCCCCCACACCAGCGGCAGCGCCTGTTCCAGATCGCGGATCAGCGCGTCGGCGTAGGCCTGCTGCGGCATTTCGCCGCGCGCCTCGTGCGAGTTGAAATCGCAGTAAGGGCATTTGCGCACGCACCACGGGATGTGGACGTAAAGCGACAGCGGCGGCAGGCTGGAGAGATGGATCACAGCGGCGACTGCCTGAGTTTTTCCAGCAGCGCCGCGAGTGCGCGGCCGCGGTGGCTGACGCGGTTTTTCAGTTCCGGCGGCAATTCCGCGCCGGTCTTGCCGAGCCTGAAGTCGAGAAACAGCGGATCATAGCCGAAGCCGCCCTCGCCGCGCGGCGAGCGCAGAATCTCGCCATGCCAACTGCCTTCGGCGATCAATGGCTGCGGATCGTTGGCATGGCGCACCAGCACCAGCACGCAATGGTAATGCGCGCGACGGTCGGCCTGGGCTTGCATCTCGGCCAGCAGTTTTTCGTTGTTGCGGGCGTCCGAGCGCGGCTCGCCGGCATAGTGCGCCGAGATCACGCCCGGCGCGCCGCCCAGCGCCGTCACACAGATGCCGGAGTCGTCCGCCAGCGCCGGCAGGCCGGTCAGGCGGCTGGCATGGCGCGCCTTGGCCAGTGCGTTTTCGATGAAAGTGAGATGCGGCTCTTCGGCTTCCGGCACGCCGAATGCCGATTGCGGCAGCACCTCGATATCCAGCACTTGCAGCAACAGCCCGATTTCGCGCAGCTTGCCGGCGTTGCCGCTGGCGATAACCAGCCTGGTCATAGAGGCAGGCCCAAGGCGCCTTTCTGCTGTGCGACCAGTTGGCGGATGCCGTGCTCGGCCAAATTCAGCATGGCTTCCATTTGGGTACGGCTGAACGGCTCGCCTTCCGCCGTACCCTGGATTTCGACGAAGCCGCCGCTGCCGGTCATCACCACGTTCATGTCGGTGTCGCAAGCGGAGTCTTCCGGATAGTCCAGGTCCAGCACCGCGACGCCCTGATGCACGCCGACCGAAACCGCGGCGATGAAATCGCGGATCGGGTTGACGGCGATGAGCTGTTTTTGCAGCAGGAAAGCGACCGCATCGTGCAGCGCGACAAAGGCGCCGGTGATGCCGGCGGTGCGCGTGCCGCCGTCGGCCTGCAGCACGTCGCAATCGATCTGGATGGTGCGCTCGCCCAGCAGGCTTAAGTCCACCACCGCGCGCAGGCTGCGGCCGATCAGGCGCTGGATTTCCTGGGTGCGGCCGGATTGCTTGCCCGAAGCCGCTTCACGCTGGGTGCGGGTGTTGGTCGCGCGCGGCAGCATGCCGTATTCGGCGGTCAACCAGCCCTGGTTCTTGCCTTTCAAGAAACCGGGAACTTTTTCGTCTATGCTGGCAGTGCACAGCACGTGGGTGTCGCCGAACTTTATCAGCACCGAGCCTTCGGCATGGCGTGTGTAATGGCGGATGATTTCGATGTTGCGCAGTTGGTCTGGCGCACGCTGGCTGGGGCGCATAGGTTTCCTCAGGATTGTTTCGGGATTTTTTTGATGGCGGCCTGGATTTCGGCTATGGAATTTTCTATTTCTTCGTCCGACAGGTCGGGCACGTCGCCAACTTTGGCATTGGTGCCGCAGGAATCATCTTCGAGCGGCCCCATGATGGTCGTGGTCAGGTCCATCGGCATGGTGGCGGTGGAAATTTGCGGCGTGCCCGGCTGCTCGCCCCAGTTGACGGCGATCACGCTCATGTTGTCGCCGTTCTGGTCGGCGCGGGATTCCGCCAGGTCGAGCAGCGTCGGCACGGAGTCGGTGACTGCACCGCTGCTGAGCGCTGCGCCGATTTCGTTGCTGCTCAACAGCGACCATAAACCATCGGTGCACAGCATGACCACATCGCCGCTCCACAACGCGCGCCTGGCGGCCAAATCCACTTGCGGCGGGGTTTCTCCGCCCACGCAGTTGTAGACCTTGTTGCGCTCCGGGTGCGTATGCAGTTCGGCCTTGCTGATCAGGCCCTTGCGATAGAGCATGCGCACCTTGGAATGGTCTTCGGTGCGGAAGATAATTTTCCCGTCCCGGATATGGTACAGGCGTGAATCCCCGACATGCGCGCAATAAAGTTCGTCGTGCTGCATCACTGCGGCCACCAGCGTGGTGCGGGGGCAATCCGGCCAATCCTGGGCCAGTGCATGGCGTCCGATGGCGTCGTGGACCTGGATGATGTGGTCGCTCAGGAACTTGAGCGGATTGGCCAGGATGGGCATCGCCAGGTGCTGAAAAGCCTCGGTCAGCATCTTCACCGCGAAGCGTGCGGCGACTTCGCCATACAGGTGCCCGCCCATGCCGTCGGCGACCACTGCCAGGATCGCGTCCTTGCTGTAGCAGTAGGCGATGCGGTCCTGATTGTATTGGCGCGGCCCCTGGCGGCTGTTCTGGAAGATGGTGAATTTCATGCTTTCAGGCCGTTGATCCTGTCACAGATGGCGGACAGCAGCGATTTCTTCTTCGGTATCGCCGGGATTTCTTCGCGCAACGCTTTTTGCAGCGTGAACACGCTTTGCGGGCGTTTCAGGTAATCCAGTTGCAGGCACCAATCTATCGTCTGCAGCAAATGTTCGGAATAGATGCCCTGTCCCGCCTGGATGGCCGGTGCCAGCGCATCGTGCCTGACGCGCTGGTCCGCTGCCAGCGGCGGTATGCGCGTCAGGCAGGCATACATCGAAGCGCCTATGCTGTAGACGTCGCTCCACGGCCCCAGCTTTTCGCGCTCGAGATACTGCTCCGGCGCGGCGAAGCCGGGTGTATAGGTCGGCGCCAGCTTGACCTGCGCTTCCGTCAGCGTCTGCCGCGCCGAGCCGAAATCCAGCAGCACCGGCGAACCGTCGAGCCGAATGTAGATGTTGGCCGGTTTGATGTCCAGGTGCAGCAATTTATGGGTGTGAACCTCGCGCAAGCCGGTCAGCAACTCTCCGAATACACGTCTGACAAAATTCTCGGGCACCGGCTGCGCCTGCAGTTGAATATGTTCCTGCAGCGAACGGCCCCGCTCGTACTGCATCACCATGTATACCGTCTCGTTGGCGCGGAAAAAATTCACTACCCGCACGATGTTGTGGTGGTCGATCTTGGCCAGGGCGCGGCCTTCTTCGAAAAAACTTTTCAGGCCGTGACGGAAGCTTGCCAGCGCCTCATCGGACGCGGCCACGACGCAATCGCCGTCGTCGCGCAACGCGAGCGAACTGGGCAGGTATTCCTTGATGGCCACGGTATTGCCCTCTTTATCGTGGGCCAGATAGACATAGCTGAAGCCGCCGCCGCTCAATACCTTGTCGATCTGGTATTCCAGCAGCTGGTAGCCAACGGGTAGCGAATGATTGGGTTGCGCGGGCATGTTTTATCAGTGAGAGAGCGCGGGCTATTTTGTCATGAAATGGCGCTCATTTGATAAGATGGAAAAATTTAGGAGACGAATGGCATGATTTCCAGCATGACCGGGTTCGCTGCCGCCCAGCGCGATAGCGCCTCCGGCACCCTTGTGATAGAGCTGCGCTCGGTCAATCACCGCTATCTGGAGCTGCATATGCGGTTGGACGACCCGTTGCGCGCGTTCGAGCCGCAGCTGCGCGATGCCATTTCCGCCCGGGTGCAGCGCGGCAAGGTGGAATGCCGCGTCAGCCTCACGGCGCCATCGGGAGAATCGGCCCGGGCGGAGCTCAATGTGGCGGTGCTGGAACAGCTGGCCAGGCTCTCCGCCTCGGTGCAGCATCGCTTCCCGCAAAGCCGGCCGCTTGCGGTCGCGGATATCCTGCACTGGCCCGGCGTGCTGGCGACGGACGGCGTTTCCGTCGATGCGCTGGCGGCCGAGCTTGCCGATGCGCTGGAGCAGGCGCTGGCAGATCTGGCGGCGTCGCGCGCCCGGGAAGGCGAAAAGCTGGCCGCCGTCATCCTCGATCGCGTGGCGCAGATGGAAGTGCTGGTAGCCAAAACCAGGCCATTGCTGCCCGCGCTGCTGCAGGCTTACCAGGAGAAGCTCGCCAGCCGCATCCGCGAGGCGCTGCAAGCCGCGGACGAATCGCGCATCCACCAGGAACTCGCGCTGTATGCCCAGAAAATCGACGTCGATGAAGAGCTGGAGCGTCTGACCGCGCATTTGCAGGAGGCGCGGCGTGTGCTGCGTGCCGGCGGCGCCGTCGGCAAACGGCTGGATTTCCTGATGCAGGAACTCAACCGCGAGGCCAATACGCTGGGCTCCAAGTCGGTGTCAAGCGAAACTTCGCAGGCGTCGATGGAGCTCAAGGTGCTGATCGAGCAGATGCGCGAGCAGGTCCAGAACATTGAGTAATTTTTAGATCGATATGAAAACTTTCGGCAATCTTTTTATCGTGACCGCGCCTTCCGGGGCCGGCAAAACCAGTCTGGTGCGCGCACTGCTGGCGCAGGACCCGCACGTCAGGCTGTCTATCTCTTACACCACCCGCGTTCCAAGGCCGGGCGAACGGGACGGCGTCGATTATCGCTTCGTCGGCGAGCCGCAGTTCATGCAGATGCTGGAATCCGGCGAATTCCTGGAAAGCGCGGAAGTGCACGGCGCGCGCTATGGCACTTCGCAGCGCTGGGTGCAGGAGGTGCTGCAAGAGGGCGAAGACCTGCTGCTGGAAATCGACTGGCAGGGCGCAGCCCAAGTGCGCGGCCTGTTCCCGTACGCGGTAAGCGTGTTCATCCTGCCGCCGTCGCAGGACGAGTTGCGCGAGCGGCTGCACAAGCGCGGCCAGGATTCCGCCGAGGTCATCGCGCGCCGCCTGGGCAATGCCCGCGAAGAGATCAGCCATGTGAGCGAATTCGACTATGTTATAATCAACGATCGTTTCGATGAGGCGTTGCAGGATTTGCAGGCCATTATTCGATCGCGGCGGCTGAAGACCGAGAAGCAGCTGCGGCGGCATGCCGAAATGGTCAACCGCTTCAAGTAAACACACTCCAACTCTGGGATAAAATTATGGCACGCATTACCGTAGACGACTGTCTGGAGAAAATCCCCAACCGCTTCCATTTGACCCTGGCTGCCGCTTACCGCGCACGCCAGATCGCCAACGGCTCGGAAGCGCTGGTGAGCTTTGTCGAGAAAGACAAGCCGACCGTAATCGCGCTGCGCGAAATCGCCGCCGGCAAGGTCGGTCTGGAAATTCTCAATCGGGGCCAGGCTTAACCGCCCATGCTCTTTAAAGTGAAATGGCGCGCGGATCAGCCCAACGCAAACCTGATACCGTAAACCCGGATACTCCTCCCTTGTTGCCGGCAGACAGCGAAAATTCGCTGCTGTCGCTGCGACTCAAGCCCTACCTCAAGCAGGAAGACATCGACCAGGTGATGGCGGCCTACCGCTTCAGCGCTGCCGCCCACGAAGGCCAGTTGCGCAAAAGCGGCGAGCCCTACATTTCGCACCCGGTCACCGTTGCCTCCATCCTCGCCGAACTGCACCTGGACGCGCAGGCGCTGATGGCGGCTTTGCTGCACGACGTGATGGAGGACACCGCCATCACCAAGCAGCAGATCGCCGAGCAGTTCGGCAAAACCGTGGCGGAACTGGTGGATGGCGTATCCAAGCTGGACAAGATCGAATTCCAGACCGCTACCCACGCGCAGGCGGAAAATTTCCGCAAAATGCTGCTGGCGATGTCGCAGGACGTGCGCGTGATCCTGATCAAGCTGGCCGACCGCCTGCACAACATGCGTACGATGGACGTGATGGCGCCCGAGAAGCGCCGCCGCATCGCGCGCGAGACGCTGGACATCTACGCGCCGATTGCCAACCGGCTGGGCCTCAACAGCGTCTACCAGGAGCTGGAAGACCTGAGCTTTCGCCACTGCTACCCGATGCGCCACCGCGTGATCCTGCAATCGGTGATGGCGGCGCGCGGCAACCGCAAGGAGGTGGTGAGCAAGATCCTAAGCGAAATCCGCCAGCGCCTGGTGGACATGGGTGTCGAGGCTGAGGTCAACGGGCGCGAGAAGCATCTCTACAGCATTTATCGAAAAATGCTGGAAAAAACCCACAGCTTTTCGCAGGTGTTCGATATCTACGGGTTCCGCGTCATTGTCAAGGATACGCCCACCTGCTACCTGGCGCTGGGCGCGCTGCACGGCTTATATAAGCCCATTCCCGGCAAGTTCAAGGACTACATCGCAATCCCCAAGGTCAACGGCTACCAGTCTTTGCATACCACGCTGTTCGGCCCGTTCGGTACGCCCATCGAGATCCAGATCCGCAGCCGCGAGATGCACAATATTGCCGATGCCGGCGTGGCCGCTCATTGGCTGTACAAGAGCAGCGACGCCGAGCTCTCGGCATTGCAGCAACAGACCCACCAATGGTTGCAGCGCCTCTTGGAAATCCAGAACGAGAGCAGCGATGCGGTGGAGTTTCTGGAGCATTTCAAGGTCGACCTGTTCCCGGACGAGGTCTATGTGTTCACGCCCAAGGGCAAGATCCTGTCGCTGCCCAAGGGCGCCACGGCGGTGGATTTTGCCTACGCGGTGCATACCGATATCGGCAACCGCTGCGTCGCGGTCAAGATCAACCAGGAACTGGCGCCGCTACGCTCCGAGCTGCGTAACGGTGACCACGTCGAAATCATCACTGCGGCGCACGCCAAGCCCAACCCGGTGTGGCTGAATTACGTGGCCACCGGCAAGGCGCGTTCGCACATTCGCCATTTCCTCAAAACCATGCAGTCCGAAGAATCGGCGCTGCTGGGCGAGCGCATGCTGAATCAGGCGTTGCAGGCGTTGCACGCCAAGCCTCAAGACATCGACGAGGCGCGCTGGGAAAAGCTGATGCGTGACTACGGCATGAAAAGCAGGCAGGAGATTCTCACGGATATCGGTTTGGGCAAGCGGCTGAACGTGATGGTCGCGAAGCAGCTACTGTCAGACGCTTCCGCGGTCAAGGACGGCCGCCCGCTCGGCAGCATCACGATACGCGGCACCGAAGGCATGGCGGTGCAGTTCGCCAAGTGCTGCCGGCCGATTCCGGGCGACCCCATTCTCGGCTTCATCAACAAGGGCAAGGGGCTGGTCATCCATACCCACGATTGCCCGTCGATCGCCAAATTCCGCCACGATCCGGAAAAATGGCTGGACGTGGAATGGGACCCGGAAACGCGGCGCCTGTTCAACGTCAACCTGCGTCTGGCGGTGGCCAACCAGCGCGGCGTACTGGCCAAGGTGGCCGCCGCGATCGCCGATGCCGGCTCCAACATCGACAATGTCGGCATGGAGGAAGGCGACGAAAGCGCCTACATCAACATGCACTTCACGGTGCAGGTGGAAAACCGCGTGCACCTCGCGCATCTGATGAAGCGCTTGCGCACGATTCCGGAAGTGGTGCGCATTACCCGCATCAAGGGCGCCAGCAGCGACCAGAACAAATCAACAAGGGAGCATCAATGAGCAAGCAGATCATCAGCACCGACCAGGCACCTCAGGCTATCGGGACCTATTCGCAGGCGGTGCGCGCCGGCGTCACCGTCTATCTTTCCGGGCAGATTGGCCTCGACCCTGCCAGCATGCAGCTGGTTGAAGGTATCGAGGCGCAGGTGCACCGCGTATTCGGCAATCTCAAGGCCGTGGCCGAGGCCGCCGGCGGTTCGCTGGCGGATGTGGCCAAGCTCAACATTTTTCTCACCGACCTGGGCAATTTCGCGCTGGTCAACACCGTCATGGCTGAATACTTCAGTCAGCCCTATCCGGCCCGGGCTGCGGTGGGTGTGGCTTCCTTGCCGCGCGGCGCGCTGGTGGAGGCTGATGGCGTCATGGTGTTGCAAGCTTGAGATTGACCACGGGGAAGCCCGCCAGCAGCACTCCGCTCTCCTCGTGGCGCCTACGGTAAGAATTTTTGGGTGATCTGGCTGATCTGAAGGGCGCGACCAAGCCCGTTCTGTCCCGGCTTAAAAAGCTGGGCATTCACACCCCGTTCGATCTGCTGCTGCACCTGCCGCTGCGCTATGTGGACGAAACGCGTATCACGGCGATCCGCGATCTGCGGCTGGGTGAATTGGCGCAGGTGGAAGGCGCAATCGTTCACGCCGAGGCCCAATACCGGCCGCGCAAGGCTTTGGTCGTTCAACTGGAAGACGCCGGCGGCCTGCTGCATCTGCGCTTCCTCAATTTCTATCCCAGCCAGCTTGCGCAGTTCCAGCCCGGCGTGCGCCTGCGCGCATTCGGCGAGGCGCGGCAGGGATTTTTCGGCATGGAGATGGTGCACCCGCAATGCCGTAAGGTGCGCGACGACGAGCCGCTGCAGCAGGCGCTGACGCCGGTCTACCCAACTACCGCGGGGTTCTCGCAGGCGGTTCTGCGCAAACTCGTGCAGCAGGTGCTGGATGAGGCGGCGCAGGACGATACCCTGCCGCAAGCCATACTCGACCATCTGCAACTGCCGGGTTTCGCGCAGGCGACACGCCTATTGCATCAGCCTTCGCCCGAAATCTCACTTGTGGCACTCGAAAACCGCGATTATCCCGCCTGGCGGCGTCTCGCTTTCGACGAACTGCTGGCGCAGCAGCTTTCCATGCGCCGCCACTATGCCCGCCGCCACGGCCAGGATGCGCCGGCCCTGGTCGCGCACGGCAGCCTCACGCAGCGCCTGCTGCAAACCCTGCCGTTCGCGCTCACCGGTGCGCAGCAGAAAGTCGTCGCCGAAATAAGCCGCGATCTCGCCCGGCCGCACCCGATGCAGCGTTTGCTGCAAGGCGATGTCGGCAGCGGCAAGACCGTCGTGGCCGCGCTGGCCGCGTTGCAGGCTATCGAAAATGGCCGGCAGGCAGCGCTGATGGCACCGACCGAAATTCTCGCCGAGCAGCATTACCGGAAGCTCGCCGCCTGGCTGGAGCCGTTGGGCGTCAGCGTGGTCTGGCTGTCCGGCAGCCAGACCAAATCGGAACGCGCCCTGGCGCTGCAGGCCTGTGCCGAAGGTAGCGCGCAATTGGCGGTCGGTACGCACGCGCTGTTTCAGGACAAGGCCGAATTCGCCAGGCTGGCGCTGGCGATCGTCGACGAGCAGCACCGCTTCGGCGTGCATCAGCGCCTGGCGTTGCGACACAAGGGCGTCCAGCCGCACCAGTTGATGATGAGCGCCACGCCCATCCCGCGCACGCTGTCGATGAGCTATTACGCCGACCTCGACGTGTCGGTGATCGACGAACTGCCGCCCGGCCGCACTCCGGTCGCCACCAAGCTGGTGGCCGATACTCGCCGCGACCAAGTTATCGAAGGCGTGCGCCGCGCCTGCCGGGAAGGACGGCAGGCATACTGGGTGTGCCCGCTGATTGAAGAGTCGGAGGCGCTGGAACTGCAAACGGCGCTGGATACTCACGCCCTGCTGTCTGCGACTTTGCCGGAACTCAAGGTCGGGCTGGTGCACGGTCGCATGAAGCCAGTCGGGAAGCAGGCCGTGATGCAGGCTTTTTCCGGCGGCGATGTTCAACTGCTGGTCGCGACTACCGTGATCGAGGTCGGCGTCGACGTGCCTAACGCCAGCCTGATGGTGATCGAACACGCCGAGCGCTTCGGTCTTTCCCAGCTACATCAGCTGCGCGGCCGTGTCGGGCGCGGCGCGGCCCACAGTGCCTGCATCCTGCTGTACCAGCAGCCGCTGTCGCAAACCGCCCGCGCGCGGCTCAAGATCATCTACGAAAACACCGACGGCTTCGAAATCGCCCGCGCCGACCTGCATCTACGCGGCCCGGGCGAATTCCTGGGTGTGCGCCAGAGCGGCGTGCCCATGCTCAAGATCGCCGACCTGGAGCGCGATGCGGATCTGCTGGAGGCGGCGCGCGAGCATGCCGACCGCTTATTGCAAACGCAGCCCGACGTGGCCGAGCGGCACCTTCAGCGCTGGCTGGGACATGCCGAAGAGTATGTAAAGGTATAATCCCCGCCGTGAAAACCCGTTTGCAACGCAATATCGATCCCTACTGGCTTCCGCATCCGCCGTGCAGCGGAGCCTTCCGGCATTGGCTGGTCGAGGAAGGTTCGCTTACCCGGCGTTTGCAGGCATGCTGCAAGCATTTTACGGTACGCAACGTGCGCCAGTCGTGGGCCAGGCCTTTGCCTGACGAAGCCGCATTGCTGGGTTTGCGCCCCGGTACGGCGGCATGGGTGCGCGAGGTATGGTTGCATGATGGCGATGTGCCGCTGGTGTTCGCGCGCAGCATACTGCCCAGGAGCAGTATGCGCGGCGCATGGCGCAAGCTGGGGAGCCTGGGTAGCCGGCCGTTGGGTGAGGCGTTATTCGCGGATGCCCGGGTGATGCGCCGGCCGCTGGCCTACCGCAAGCTAAGACCGGGGCATCCTGTACTGAAAAATGTAGCGCGAAATAAAGCCCTGTGGGCGCGCCGTTCGGTATTCGTGCGCGCCGGGCATGCGATACTGGTAACAGAAGCCTTTCTGCCGGAGGTGCTGGCGTTATGACTCTGGATCAAATCAAGCGGCGTCTCGACCTCTATGAAAAGCTGATGCGGCTGGACAAGCCCATCGGCATTTTGCTGCTGCTGTGGCCGACGCTGTGGGCGTTATGGGTTGCCGGATACGGTCGTCCCGGCTGGATGCGGGTATGGATTTTCGTGCTCGGCACAGTGCTGATGCGATCCGCCGGCTGCGTGATCAATGATTATGCCGACCGCAATTTCGATCCGCACGTCGAGCGCACCAAACAGCGTCCGCTGGCCGCCGGGCTGGTAAGCGGAAAAGAGGCGCTGCTGTTGGCCGGCGGCTTGGCGCTGCCGGCTTTTATCCTGGTGCTGCAACTCAACCGGCTGACTGTTCTGCTTGCGGTTGCGGCACTGTTCTTCGCGGTCAGCTACCCGTTCACCAAGCGGTTCTTTTCGATCCCGCAGGCGTATCTGGGCATTGCATTCGGCTTCGGTATTCCGATGGCATTTGCCGCCCAACTGGGTCAGGTGCCGGCATTGGCATGGTGGATGCTGGCGGCCAATGTGTTCTGGACGATTGCCTACGACACCGAATATGCGATGGTGGACCGGGACGACGACATCCGCATCGGTATCCGCTCCTCGGCGTTGTTTTTCGGGCGATTCGAGGTGGCGGCGGTGATGGTCTGTTATGCGGCCATGCTCGCCATTCTGGCGTGGATAGGCATCAGCATGGGTTTGAAATGGCCCTATTACGGCGGGCTGACGGTTGCCGCAGCGCTCGCCGGTTATCATTACACGCTGATCCGCGACCGCGACCGCATGCGCTGCTTCCGGGCTTTTTTGCATAACAACTGGGTGGGCGCGGCGATTTTCCTCGGGCTGGTGCTGGGCCAGCACGTGAAATGATTTGACATAGCACCCGCGCTGACATAAAATTCGCGCCTTTCATTTTAAGCAACGCAAGGTTGAACCGATGAAGACCTTTTCCGCCAAATCGCATGAAGTACAGCGCGACTGGTTCGTGGTAGACGCCGCGGACATGGTGCTGGGCCGCTTGGCCAGCGAGATCGCGCGCCGTCTGCGTGGCAAGCACAAGACCATCTACACGCCGCACGTCGATACCGGCGATTACATCGTCGTGGTCAATGCCGACAAGATTCGCGTTACCGGCAACAAGGCCGAAGGCAAGGTGTATCACCGTCACTCCGGTTATCCCGGCGGTATCTACAGCACTACCTTCGCCAAGATGCAGGAGCGTTTCCCGGGCCGTGCCCTGGAAAAAGCCGTCAAGGGCATGCTGCCCAAGGGTCCGCTGGGCTACGCCATGTTCAAAAAGCTCAAGGTTTATGCAGGTGCCACGCACGAGCATGCCGCCCAGCAACCGAAACCTCTGGAAATCTAAGGAATTCGCATGATTGGCAAGTACAATTACGGAACCGGTCGCCGCAAGAGCTCTGTGGCACGCGTGTTCCTCAAGTCCGGCAAGGGCAACATCGTCGTCAACGACAAGCCGGTTGATCAATACTTCTCGCGTGAGACTTCGCGCATGGTGCTGCGTCAGCCGCTGGAGCTGACCGGCAATGCCGAAAGTTTCGACATCATGGTCAATGTGATCGGTGGTGGCGAGTCCGGTCAGGCCGGTGCGGTGCGTCACGGCATTACCCGCGCACTGATCGACTATGACGCTGCGTTGAAGAGTGCGCTGTCCAAGGCCGGTTTCGTGACGCGCGATGCGCGCGAAGTCGAACGGAAGAAGGTCGGTCTGCACAAAGCACGTCGTCGCAAACAATTCTCCAAGCGCTGATTGCGCCGGCAGAGTCGAAAAACCGCCCTTCCGGGCGGTTTTTTTTCGCCCGTACGAGTATCGGCGGTCTAGGGCGGTATTAATGGAAATCCTGCCCGAAGAAGATATAAAATCCCTAATGTTTCAGCTACCGGAGGTTCATCATGCGGCGGATCTACAAATCATTCCTGGCAGGCACAGTGTTTCTGGGCTTCGGCCTCACTGCAATCGCCGAAGAATCCTGGGCGGTCATTATGTGCAATCCTTCTCCGATGTGCATAGGGGATTGCCGTCCTCTGGCCTTGATACGGCCCCAGGCTGCGGCCATTCCGGCCGGGTGTGGCTTGATGGGGACTTACCCGAGCTATGATTTTGCCCGTCGCAACGCCGATTCGTTCAATGGCAAGGCGCCGGCGATCGGAGGGCTGGACGATTTTAATTATTACTTTATCGAAGGCGAGCGTTACCGTGTGCTTGGCGATAGGCTGAGTGCGCAGAAGCTTTATCAGAATGCGGCATCAAAAGCTTCCGTGATGGATGAAGCGCTGCTTGTCGGCGAGGCTCTGATCGCCGCCGGCGATACGCAAGGCGGTATTTCCGCCCTGATGCGTGCGCGCGATCTGTCCGGCCGCAAAGCACAGTATATGATGGTCGGGGACGCCTTCAAAAAGGCAGAGCGAATGGATCAGGCGCAGATTTGTTACGACCGGGCGCGAAACGCCACGCAGTAATGTTGTTTTTTTGCGAGGCAGTTGGGTCTCAATGCCGGTTGTCGTGTTGTGGAAAATTGGCAAGCCCTTTATTATCAATCGTTTTTTGCGTTAATGGGTTGATATGATCAAAATCGGTATTGTCGGCGGTACGGGATACACCGGCGTTGAATTGCTGCGCTTGCTGGCACAACATCCACATGCACGGCTGAATGTGATCACTTCGCGTGGCGAAGCGGGCCAGCGCGTAAGCGACATGTTCCCCAGCCTGCGTGGCCATGTGGATATGCCGTTCACCAATCCGGCTCAGGCCGACCTCAAAAGCTGCGACGTGGTATTTTTTGCTACGCCCAACGGCATTGCGATGCAACAGGCGCGCGAGCTGCTCGATGCCGGGGTGCGGGTTATCGATCTTGCCGCGGATTTTCGGATCAAGGATATAGCCGTATGGGAGAAATGGTACGGCATGACGCATGCCAGTCCGGAGCTGGTGGCCGAAGCGGTTTACGGCTTGCCTGAGATCAATCGTGCACAGATCAAATCGGCACGGCTGGTCGCCAATCCCGGTTGTTATCCCACTGCGGTGCAATTGGGTTTCATGCCGCTGCTCGAGGCAGGCGTGGTTGACCGTCTGCGCCTCATTGCTGACGTCAAATCCGGTGTCAGCGGCGCTGGCCGCAAGGCGGAAATGCATATATTGCTGGCTGAGGCTGCCGACAATTTCAAGGCTTACGGCGCGTCGGGGCATAGGCATTTGCCCGAAGTCAGCCAGGGCTTGACAAGCATGTGCGGAAAACCGGTCGGCCTGACCTTCATGCCGCACCTGACACCGATGATTCGGGGGATACATGCGACGCTGTACGCTACCCTGAATGCCGAAGTCGATCTGCAGCAGCTATTTGAAGCCCGATATGCTGACGAGCCGTTTGTCGATGTATTGCCCAAGGGAGCGCATCCGGAAACCCGCTCGGTACGCGGAGCTAACACCTGTCGAGTGGCGGTGCACCGCCCGCAGGGTGGCGATACCGTGGTGGTGTTGTCGGTGATCGATAACCTGGTCAAGGGTGCTGCCGGCCAGGCGATACAGAATATGAATCTGATGTTTGGCTGTCCGGAAACTGCCGGACTGAAGCAGGTGCCGCTGCTGCCATGAGGCGTTTGGTACGCGCTTTCAAGCGGCACTTCGGCTCCGCCGCACCGCATGTTGCGGTGCGGGCGGAGCTTCCATGGTATTGGCGAGTGTTCTGGATGTTTTTTCTGGTGGCCGCCGGTTTTTCCATTGGCTATTGGCGCTATGCGAAAGGCAACGCCGCTGTCTTGCGTGACCAACTTGTCAAGCTGGAACAGGAGAACAAGACCTTGCGTACGCAAGCCATCCATGTGGAGCGGCAGCAGCAAGTCAATACGGTCGCGCAAGGCGATTTGGCCAAGGATCTTACTACCCTGCAGGAAGAGAATGTCCGGCTCAAGGCGGATGTGACATTCTATAAAAGTATTCTGGAGGAAAGCTCCGGGGTGGCCGTGGTTAAACTGCACAGCTTCAAGGTAACCCATGGTGACCAGCCAGGCGAGTATCAGTACCGGGTTCTGCTGATTCAATCCGGCAAGCATGACAAGAACGTTCAGGGCAATTTACAGCTTACCGTGATGGGAAGCCAAAATGGCAAGCCTGTAACACAAGTCGTGATGGGCGACAAGAATTCGCAACACAACGGTAAAGTCAATTTCAAGTATTATCAGCCTCTTGAAGGCAGTTTCATGGTGCCGGGGTGGATGACAGCACAAGATTTGCAGGCAAAATTTTTCCAGGGCGGTTCAACTGAACCTAAATTGACCCAAACGGTCTTATTGACCAATTGAAGGGCGCTGCATGTTTTCAAAAAATCGTCAGAAACCTCAAAATCGTATTGATACTTTGATTGGCGCAGAAACTGTAGTTGAAGGGGATGTGGATTTTGGCGGGGGCCTGCGGGTGGATGGCGCCATCAATGGCAATGTCAATGAAGCAGGCTCAAAACCGGGAACATTGGTACTGAGCGAGCATGGACGTATAGAAGGTTCGATCAATGTTTCGCATGCCGTGATAAACGGCATCGTGGTTGGTCCATTGCGGGCGAGCGAGTATGTGGAACTTCAAGCCAAATCACGGGTAACAGGGGATGTCTGTTACAAGACTTTGGAAATGCATGTCGGAGCCGTGGTGGAGGGTAAGCTCATTTATTTAAGCGAGCAGACATCCCGTCCGGAAAATGAAGATTGACCCATTGCCTGCGGCAGTGGATAATTTGATGAATCAGAAACTTAGGAGACGGCCATGAACGCGGTCAATGAAATACCCAGCCCCCTGCTTTTTACCGAAAACGCTGCCAACAAGGTGCGTGAGTTGATTGAAGAAGAAGGCACCCCTGATTTGAAGCTGCGGGTGTTCGTGTCCGGCGGTGGCTGTTCCGGTTTTCAGTATGGCTTCACTTTTGACGAAACGGTGAATGACGATGACACGCTGGTCGAGCGTGAAGGCGTTGTCCTGTTGATCGACCCGATGAGTCTGCAATATCTGACCGGTGCGGAAATCGACTATACCGAAGGTTTGCAAGGATCGCAGTTCGTTATCAGGAATCCGAATGCGACCACGACTTGCGGGTGCGGCTCTTCATTCTCAGCCTGAGCTGTCGGATTCATAAAACAAAAAGCCGTTGCGGATCGCAACGGCTTTTTGTTTTATTTGGGGCGCCTAGCGCTCTTCCGGCGGAACATAATCGCGTCGCGTCTGGCCGGTGTAGAGCTGGCGCGGACGGCCGATTTTGGCATCCGGATCGGTGCTCATTTCATTCCATTGGGCTACCCAGCCCGCAGTGCGCGCCAGAGCGAAAATCGCCGTGAACATATTGGTGGGAATGCCCATCGCGCGCAACACAATGCCTGAATAGAAATCCACGTTCGGGTAGAGTTTCTTGCTGATGAAGTACTCGTCTTCCAGCGCGATGCGCTCCAGTTCCAGGGCAACCTTGAACAACGGGTCATCCGTCAATCCCAGCTCGTTCAATACTTCATGGCAGGTGCGACGCATCATGCTCGCTCTGGGATCCATGTTCTTATACACGCGATGACCGAATCCCATCAGGCGGAACGGATTGCTCTTGTCCTTGGCTTTCTGGATGCACTTGCCGATATTGGCGCTGTCGCCGATCTCCTCAAGCATTTTCAGTACCGCTTCATTGGCACCGCCATGAGCCGGGCCCCACAACGAGGCAATGCCAGCTGCCATGCACGCGAACGGATTGGCGCCGCTGGAGCCGGTTAGGCGGACGGTCGAGGTGGAGGCGTTTTGCTCATGATCGGCATGCAGGATCAGAATGCGGTCAAGCGCGCGCGCCAGCACCGGATTGGGGGTGTAAGGCTCGCATGGAGTCGAGAACATCATATGCATGAAGTTCTCGCTGTAATTCAAACGGTTTTGCGGATATACGAATGGCTCGCCTACATTGTACTTGTAACACCACGCGGCAACCGTGGGAGTCTTGGCCAAGAGCCGGAAGGCTGCGATTTCACGTTGCCTGGGGTCGGAAATATCATCGTTCTCCGGATAAAATGCAGCCATTGCTCCCACTACCGAAACCATGACTGCCATCGGATGCGCATCGCGTCGAAAGCCGCGGAATACGGTACTCATCTGGTCGTGCAGCATGGTATGGCTATGGACGGTCTCGGAAAAGTCCCGGTGCTGTTCCATGGTCGGAAGCTCGCCTTTGAGCAATAGATGAGCCACTTCCAGGAAATTGGCATGTTCGGCAAGTTGTTCGATGGGATAGCCGCGATAGTAAAGCAGACCCTTGTCGCCATCGATGTAGGTAATGCTGGAACTGCAGCTGGCTGTAGACAGGAAGCCGGGGTCGTAGGTGAAGTAGCCGTGCTTGCCCAGCGTACGGATATCAATGACGTCCTCCCCCAGATTGCCGGAAAGCACCGGCAACTCGATGGGCTTGGTGCCATTGTTAAAGGTCAAAGTGGCTAGGGTAGGCTTTTTCATGATGATTATGCTTAAGTTACGTGCGACGTTGATGCGTTTCCAAGGGGGCTATACTAGGGGCGCAAACAATTTGTAGCAAGAGGATTTTATGCCGGATAAATCGCACCGAGGATGCGCAATCCGGCAGCACCGGTGGCTGCAGGCAGATTACCGGGTTTTCCTTCCAGGGTCTGCTTTGCCAGCCAGGCGAATGCCACGGCCTCCACCCAGTCCACCGGTATGGCGAGTGCGTCTGCGCGCGCTATCGGTATAGGAGAAAGCAAGGTTTGCAAGCGGCCATGGAGAACGCGATTGTGAGCGCCACCGCCGCATAAATAGACTTCGTCGGCACCGGCGCAATACCGCTGTATCGCATCGGCAATGCTGCGCGCGGATAACTCTGCCAGCGTTGCCTGCACATCCGTGGGGTCATCGACAGATGAAAGCTGCTGCTCCAACCAGAGCGAATTAAACATGTCGCGGCCGGTGCTTTTGGGCGGGTGTTGTTGAAAGAACGGATGCGCCAGCAACTTTTCAAGCAAATATGGATTCACTTTTCCGCCGGCCGCCCACTCGCCATTTTTATCATAAGCCCGTCCGGTATGCTGATGGCACCATGCATCCATCAACAGATTGCCGGGGCCGCAATCAAAACCGGTAACGCTGCCGTCAAGGGGCAGGTTGGTCAGATTGCTGATGCCGCCGATATTGACGATGACCCGGTGAATGGTCGGGTGGCCGAAAACGGCTTGATGGAATGCCGGCACCAATGGCGCGCCTTGGCCGCCAGCGGCGATGTCGCGGGTGCGGAAATCGGCAACGACGGCGGTATTCGTCAATTCGGCCAGCAATGCCGGATTGTTAAGCTGGAGCGTAAAGCCAAGATCCGGACGATGGCGTATGGTTTGACCATGGCAGCCTATGGCGCGGGTCTTGCCGTTGTCTCCATCCAGCAGGCTGTGAACGGCCTGTGCATATAGGCGCGCAAGCTGGTTGGACAAAATGAGGCTGCGTTCCAGCTCATTATCGTCCGGCTCGTGTAGAGCCAATATCGCCTGCTTCAGATCGTCGGGATAAGGCTGATAAAAAGTGCGGATGACCTTGCACTGGGGGCCATCGAACGCTGTCAGAACCGCATCGATACCATCCAGGCTCGTTCCTGACATGAGCCCGATATATTGTTGCATCAGGCTATTCCATCGATGCGAGATTGCTGTCGCGGAGGAGGTCGAGCTGGGCGATGAAGGGCCGGGCTTGTTGCTGGAAGTCGGCGAGCAATCCGCTCGATAGTGGAACGGAAGTGGGCAGCGCGACTTTCAACGGATCCCGGTGTTCGCCGCGGACGCGAAATTCATAATGCAAGTGCGGTCCTGTTGCCATGCCTGTCATTCCCACGAACCCAATGGCTTCACCCTGGGCGATTCTCTGACCTTTGTGCAATCCCGGCGCGAAGCGCGACAAATGGCCATAGACTGTACTGATGTTGCCCGCATGCTGCAGCATCACCACATTTCCATAGCCGCCCTGACCTCCTACAAAGCTGACCGTGGCATCCGCTACCGCTTTCACCAGAGTACCGGTGGGGGCGGCATAGTCGACTCCTTTATGTGCGCGCCAGGTATTCAGGATAGGATGGAATCGGGCCAACGTGAATCCCGAGCTGATTCTGGAGAATTCGAGCGGTGAGCGCAAAAAGGCCTTTTGCAGGCTCTTGCCTTCCCGAGTGTAATAATTCTCCCGGCCTTGCGGGTCCCGGTAAAGAATAGCGCTATAGGCCTTGCCTTGATTGATAAATTCGGTACTCAGCACGCGGCCGGTCTTGATAAGTTCGCCAGTGCTGAAGCGGGCTTCATAGGTGACGGTGAAGCGATCGCCCTTGCGCAGGTCCAGGTTGAAATCGATTTCCGAGGAGAATATGTTGGCAAGCTGGATGGCAATCTGGTCCGGAATGTTGGCATCGTCGGTAGCCGCGAACAGCGAGCTGCGAATTTCAGCTGACTTGACCAGGACGCGGTTTTCCAAAGCAAGCGGTAACTCCTGGGCCTGATAGCCATCGGCCGATTTTTTAACGACCAGGGCATGGTTGACGTCGATCTGAAACTGCAGCTCAAGCAGGACGCCATCCGGGGTTGTTTTTGTGAGTATGGTACGGCCCGGGCGCAGCTGCGAGGCAAGGGCGCTGGCTTCCGGAGCTTGATGCAGGAAAGCGATGGCCTCGGGGTTATGGATATTGATCCGTTCCAGAAGGCTGGCCAAAGTATCGTCGCGGCGAACCCGGTCGACTTGCCAAAGGGCATGGCCGTCTATCGTGGCATCCGTTGTAGATGCCAGCGGAGCGGGTAAAGCAATGGCCTCGGTGATTTCGGTGCTGGGCACATCGACAGGCAGTGTTTGGGGAGCAATAGCAAAAGCCGCGACTATTCCGAAAAGAGGAATGCTGGAAAACCCAAGCAACCAGTGCAGGCGTTGTTTGTGAGTTTTTGAGGCGTCGTTTTGAGATAGAATGGCTGTCTTTTTTTGCACTGGCTTACCTAATCATTAAAGGGGCGGATGCCAGCGCGCATGCTAACAGAAATTTTTTATTTGGTGTGAGTTCGCTATGCCTCAAGTCCATGAAGTGTTGGAAATTATAAAGCGCGGCAGCGATGAGCTGCTGGTCGAGCAGGAACTCATCGACAAGCTGAAATCCGGACGGCCGTTGCGCGTCAAGGCCGGTTTCGACCCGACCGCGCCCGACCTCCACCTTGGACATACTGTGTTGCTTAATAAGTTGCGGCAATTGCAGGAGCTGGGGCATCAGGTATTTTTCCTGATTGGCGATTTCACCGGCATGATCGGCGACCCTACCGGCAAGAGCGCTACCAGGCCGCCTCTTACCAAAGAGCAGGTGAAAGCGAACGCCAAATCTTATACGGAGCAGGTATTTAAAATCCTAAAGCCGGAGCAGACCGAAGTCGTATTCAATTCTTCGTGGATGGATAAGCTCGACGCTTCCGGCATGATCCGGCTGGCGGCAACGCATACCGTGGCGCGCATGCTGGAGCGCGACGATTTCAACAAGCGGTATCACAACAATCAGCCGATTGCCATTCATGAGTTCCTGTATCCGTTATTACAAGGCTACGACTCGGTCGAGTTGAAGGCCGACCTCGAGCTTGGCGGCACCGATCAGAAATTCAATCTGCTGATGGGGCGTGAATTGCAGAAACATTTCGGCCAGAGCCCGCAGTGCGTTTTGACGATGCCGTTGCTGGAGGGGCTGGATGGCGTTAACAAAATGTCCAAGTCGCTCGGCAACTATGTGGGTATCAATGAGCCGGCGCAGGAAATTTTCGGTAAATTGATGTCGGCCTCGGATGAGTTGATGTGGCGTTATATAGAGTTGCTGTCGTTTGAGCCGTTGGCAACGATCCGGCAATGGAGGGCGGAAGTGGAGGCTGGCCGCAATCCGCGTGATATCAAGGTTGGGTTCGCTCAAGAAATGGTCGCACGTTTCCATTCCCCGCAGGCGGCCAAGCAGGCGTTAGCCGATTTCGAGGCGCGGTTCCAGAAGGGTGCTATACCCGACGAGATGCCAGGCGTGTCTGTGCGGGCCGAGAAGGAAGGGCTGCCAATAGCCCAGGCGCTAAAGCTGGCAGGGTTGGTCGCCAGCACTTCTGAGGCATTGCGGATGATCGATCAGGGTGGTGTGAAGATCGACGGCGACCGAGTCGGCGATAAGGGTTTGATTTTGCTGGCTGGCGCGACGGTGGTGGCTCAGGTGGGCAAGCGCAAGTTCGCCAGAATCACGATTTCCTGTTGACAGGAAATCGCAAAACTTGCTATAGTTCCATCTCTCGGCGGCATCAAAGTCGGGGTCGGACGCGGGGTGGAGCAGTCTGGCAGCTCGTCGGGCTCATAACCCGAAGGTCGTAGGTTCAAATCCTACCCCCGCAACCAAAAATGGTCAGATTAAAAAACATTTGACCGGCCGCACAAGCTCTGTATAATGCGCGGCTCGCTGCTACGGCGGCAAAGCTCTTTAACAACCAGACAACCGACAGGTGTGGGTGTTTGTAGGCGGGAAGTCGACTGGTTCCGATCTTCGGATCGGGGCGTCGAAATCTCGAAATACAAGTGCTTACATCTAAAGAATGGAAATAGGTGCAAACCTAGATTCATTTGAAGTTTTAAGCCAAGCGATTGGATGCTCGTTTAACCGCGAGTATCAAAAGTAAATTAG
>NZ_DASXVH010000026.1:0-54773 GCF_036504375.1 Novimethylophilus sp. | reverse complement strand
CAGATTGGCCTGACCATCCGCGATATTAACCCGCACCTCCAATGGCCCAAGAGCCGGGGGATTCAGATGGATTTCGGCTCCGCGCGTCTGATTTCCCACCATCCACACCACTTTATCGCCGAGACCCGTGCCCCAGTTTTCCGCCCCCACTCGCTGCGGAACAGACAAACCTGGTTGACTGGTTGCCGGCACTTTATCCGTAGTCAATAAACTTGCCTGCAATTGTTGCGCGGGGACAGAGCTGCTCTGTGTCTGTGCTAGCGACGTGTCCGGCAAGACGAGATCGGCCTTTTTTTCGGCAAGTACAGCACCGAATTGCAATTGCCTCGGCTCAGCCAGATCCGGCATATCCGATGTTTCCGGCAAAATCCGGGAATTCGCTGCAGCGGTCGCATCAACCGAACCGGCATTACCAACCGGCAATTCTTTGCCGCTTGCCACTTTTACATTAGCCAGCGCCTCAGATAATCCTGCCGCGGAAGCTGCGGGAGCACTCGAAACAGCTGGTAGAACTTTTTGCATCGGGATCAGGGCGGGATCTACCAATACCTGCGGAAGCATCCCCAGCAACGATGCGGCATCCTGCACATCACCATCCTCGGCTTCCGTTCCTTTCGTGGTTCCTTTCAGCGCAGCCTCTGCAGTTGCGGCAGCTTGCGGAGCAGCCAACGCGATCTGCTTGGCTAGCAGAACGCCGAAATTGCCGGCGGCCGGCGCCTCCGCGGCAGCGATATCGGATGACGCGCCCACATTGGATGTTTCGACATTCTGCGCGTTCGTACCATGGGTAGAAAGCTGAGATGAAACTGCCAGGTTTTCCATATTGCCGGTTGCCAATTAATCAGTTAATCGACTTAAAGCAATCTATATGCCAAAGATTACTTGTGAGGCGGCGCATCCTCGGCGGCACGGCGTCTCAGATTATGCTGGGCAAACTCGTCCTGAACCTTCTGATCGCGGCGGTTTTCCTTCTGCAATTCGCTGCATTCGTGCCGCTCGCGCAGCACATGATAGGCTTTGACCTCGCGCTCGCGCTCTTGCCAGAGCAGTTGCGCATCCTCCCAACGCTGCTGGCAGCGCTGTACTTCAATCGATTGCGTGCGTATTGCCAGTTCGAGTTTGGCAATGAATCTTTGAAAATCCATCATCGCATGCACGGTCATGCCGCCGGCGCTATTGTTGACCAGCCGCGAATGATAGTCCGCAAGATAGCTCTCGAGCTGACGCAACTTTTCTTCAGCCTGCGTCCATTGGCCCCGCAGATGCTGCAGCTCCTGTGCCGCCGACTCGCTACGCTCCTCTGCAAACTTGACTAGTGGCTGCAGGCGAAAGGTGGCCATTAAATAAAGCTTTCGGTTGTCTCGCCGCCCAGCAATGCGGCAAGCTGGCTGCGACTGTCGGGTACATTAAAATGCTCAGGAATCGCTTGCCGCAGAAAAGTCTCCAGGCGTGGATAGATTGCAATTGCCTCATCGATTTCAGCGTCGCTGCCGCGCACATAGGCGCCGACGCTGATCAGGTCGCGGCTACGCTGAAAGCGGGAATATAGCTGCTTGAAGCGGCGCACCAGGTTGAGTTCCTCCTCCGACAACAACGCCGGCATGACGCGGCTGATCGAAGCCTCGATATCGATTGCCGGATAATGCCCGGAATCCGCCAGCGAACGCGACAATACGATATGGCCGTCGAGGATGGCGCGCGCGGCATCTGCGATGGGGTCCATCTGATCATCCCCTTCCGCCAGCACGGTGTAGAAAGCGGTGATGGAACCGCCCCCGTCGCTGCCGTTACCGGCACGCTCCACCAATTGCGGCAGCTTGGCGAATACCGAAGGCGGATAGCCGCGCGTCGCCGGCGGCTCACCAACCGCCAACGCGATTTCGCGCTGCGCCTGGGCGTATCGCGTGAGTGAATCCATAATCAGCAGCACGTTCTTGCCCTGGTCGCGAAAATATTCCGCGATCGCTGTCGCATACGCCGCGCCGTGCAGGCGCGACAGCGGCGAGGTATCGGCCGGCGCCGCGACTACAACCGAGCGCGCCAGCCCCTCCTCGCCCAGGATCTGCTCGATGAACTCCTTGACCTCGCGCCCGCGCTCGCCGATCAGTCCCACCACATTGACATCCGCGTTGGTGTAACGCGCCATCATGCCCAGCAGCACGCTCTTGCCGACGCCGGAGCCCGCGAACAATCCCATGCGCTGGCCGCGCCCCACCGGCAACAGGGCGTTGATGGCGCGCACCCCCACGTCCAGCGTTTGATTAATGGGGGCTCGCGTGAGAGGGTTGATCGGGCGACTTTGCAAGGGCGTGCGTTCGGCGAGATGCAACGGGCCTAGCTGGTCCAAGGGGCGACCGCTGCCATCCACGACGCGCCCCAGCAGTTCAGGCCCCACCGGCACTTGCTTGACGCGGTCTTCGGTGCGGCGCCGGAATAAATGCAGCAATTGACCGGCCTGGGGATGAGGCGGGGCGGTTTCCAGCAGCGCCACGCGCGCGCCCGGATGAACACCATAGACATCCGTAGACGGCATCAGCAGAAGGCGCTCACCGGAAAACCCGACCACCTCCGCATCCACGCTCTGGCCGTCCGGCAGCGACACTACGCAAACGCTACCGACCGGAGCCTTGATTCCGACCGCCTCCATCACCAGCCCCGCCACCCTGGTAAGGCGGCCGGTAACCATCCACGGCGAGATACGCGGCAATGCCTCACGGCAGTTGCCGAGCAGGTTGCGGCAGTTCTCTAGCATCGGAGTGGTCAAGTTGGCATCGAACCGAAATCAGTCATAGTCGTTGGCGTGCGCGCATTTACTGTACGCCTCTTGCCAGTTTAACGCGGTACAACTATTCGGCATCTTCCAGCCACGAATTATTCTGCCCCAACGCTGCAGCAATTCGCTGCCAGCGACTGGGCAGGCTGGCATCCACCTCGGCAGAAGCGGTCTCTATCAGGCAGCCGCCGCGCCCGAGGCGCGGATCTTCTACCAGCCTCCAGCCGGCATGGGTAAGCTCGGCACTCAGCAATTCACGGACCAGCACGGCATCTTCCGGATGCAGATGGATATGAGGATGCTGGGTATTTTGCGGCAGGCTCTCCATCGCGCTCCGGATCACTGAAAGCAGCAATTCCGGCTTCACCTTCAATACCTGCCGCAGCATTTGCTTGGCAATATCCAGCGAGAGCGCCAGCAACTCATGCCCCAACTCCTGCTCCAGACTCTTCATCGCGGACTCAAGCCCAGCTATCAGCATGCGCAAGCGTTCCGCTTCCGCCTGGGCCTTGGCCAGCCCATTCTGATAGCCGGTAGCCATGCCCTCGCGGTATCCTGCCTCATAGCCTTCGCGGTGCGCATCATGATGCACCCGCTCCAATTCCTCAGCCGTGGGCAGCTTTACTTGCTGACGGTCGTGACCATCCAGGTCTTTTGGCTTCCAGCGCAGAAGATCCGGTAAATCTTCACCGGGGGTGAAATTCCCGGCCATTTAAATCGTATCGCCCATGACCATCACACGAATGCCTCTTCGCCCTTGCCGCCCAGCACGATCTGCCCCTCGTCGGCCAGACGGCGAACGATCTTGAGGATCTCCTTCTGTTCCGCCTCGACTTCGGAAAGCCGTACCGGCCCCTTGGCTTCGAGGTCGTCGCGCAACATTTCCGCGGCTCGCTGGGACATGTTCTTGAAGATTTTCTCGCGCAATTCCGGTGTAGCGCCCTTCAATGCCACGATCAGCGATTCCGATTGCACCTCACGCAACAACAGTTGAACACCACGATCGTCAATCTTGATCACATCCTCGAATACGAACATTTCATCCTGGATTTTTTGCGCCAGTTCGGCATCGAGCTCCTTGATGTTGCCAATGATGCTGCTCTCCGCCGCGGTTCCCATGTAGTTGAGGATTTCCGCAGCGGTCTTGATGCCACCCATCGCAGTTTTCTTGATATGGTCTCCGCCGGACAGCAGCTTGGTCAGCACGTCGTTCAGTTCGCGCAATGCGTGCGGCTGAATACCATCCAGCGTGGCAATCCGCACCATGACATCGTTGCGCAAGCGCTCGACGAAATGGCCGAGAATCTCGCTGGCCTGGTCGAACTCGAGGTGCACCAGGATGGTGGCAATAATCTGCGGATGCTCGTTCTTGATCAATTCGGCCACGGAAGTCGCATCCATCCATTTAAGGCTTTCGATGCCGCTGGTATCTCCGCCCTGCAGGATGCGTTCAATCAGGTTGGCGGCCTTGTCGTTACCCAATGCCTTGGTCAATACCGCACGAATATATTCGTCCGATGCCATGCCAAGCGTGGTGCGCTCCTCGGTTTGCGCACGAAAATCGCGTAAGGTCGATTGAATCTCCTCGTGCGTGACGTTCGACAACGCCGCCATCGCCGTGCCTATTTTCTGCACTTCTTTCGGCCCAAGAAACTTGAGCACATTGGCGGCTTCCTCTTCGCCGATGCTCATCAACAGGATTGCGCTCTTGCGAACGCCTTCATCATCCATGCTCATACCTTGGACACCCAGTCTCTCACGACGTTGGCGACAATCTTGGGATCCTCCTTGGCCATGTCCTTGGCCATTTGCATATCATCTTCATAACTGTGCGCGCGTCTGCCGCCGCCAATATGCACCACATCTCCGCCGTGCCCACCTAACTCCAACTCCCTCTCTTCGAGCTCCTTCCGCTCCAGGCGCATGCGATGCGCTTCTCCTGCCGCCGCCAATTCGCTCAAGGCTGGACGGATCACCCCCATCACCAGGTATATCAGGATGCCGGCGATAATCAGGTATTTCACCACATCCTTGGCCAGCGCGACCATGGCCGGATCTTTCCATATCGGCGCACTCACGGTCGACGCTTCTTCGCCCGGATTGAACGACGCATTGACCACATTCAGGGTATCGCCTCGCGTCTGGTTGAAGCCCATGGCCTCGCGCGCGAGGTTGTAAATCTGCATCAACTCCTCTTTGGTCAGGGCACGGTAGTTAACTTTGCCCTTCTTGTCCTTTTCACCTCTGTTATTGACGACGACCGCCACTGAAAGCCGTTTAATGCTGCCAACAGAGGCACGCACATGGCTGATGGTTTTATCCAGTTCAAAATTAGTGGTGGATTCCTTGTGAGTCGTGCCGCTTGCGCCGGCTGCTGCATTATTTGCACCGGCCCGCCCGCCAGGCGCGTTAATCGGTGCGGTTGCGCCGCCCGGCGGCTGGTTCGACAAGGCGCCTGGCACACCCCCTGCCGCAGCTCCGGTGTCCGATTGCGTCTCCGACGTTTGCGAACTGCGGATGGCGCTTTGCTGCGGCGTCGGGTTGGGCTTGTAAGTTTCAGCCGTCTGCTCGGTCATCGAAAAATCGACATCGGCTGTCACTTGCGCACGCACATTATTTGGGCCGGTGATCGGCGCCAGAATATCCTCGATGCGACGGATATACGTCTGCTCCACTTCATGCAGATATTCCAGCTGGCTGGAGTCCAGCCCCAGCGAGTTCTGCTTGTTATTGGATGTCAGCAAGGTGCTGTTCTGGTCGATGATCGTAACATTGGACGGTGGCATGTCCGGCACGCTGCTCGCCACCAGGTGCACGACACCCTCCACCTGGGCCTTTTCCAGCGTGCGTCCGGGATAGAGATTGATCAGGATGGAAGCCGAAGGCTTTTGCTGCTCCCGGACGAAAACGGTTTCCTTGGGAATCGCCAAATGCACGCGCGCGCCCTGCACCGAAGAGATAGCTTCGACGGTGCGGGTAATCTCACCTTCCAGCGCGCGTTGATAGGCGATATTCTCCTGAAACTGGGTAACCCCGATCTTCATGTTATCCATCAGGTCGAACCCTACCGCGCCGCCCTTGGGTAACCCCTGCGAGGCCAATTTGAGGCGGGCTTCGTACACCATGCCGGACGGCACCGTGATGGCGCCGCCGCCCTCGGCCATCTTGAACGGGATATTCAGTTTCTGCAGGGAATCGATTACCGCGCCGCCATCGCGGTCGGAGAGGTTGCTGTAGAGAATGCGGTAATCGGGGGTCTGCACCCAGATCCAGGAACCGACGACAATGGCAACTACTACCGCTACTGCCACCATCAGCCCGACTTTACGGCCCGGTGGAAGGTCGTTGAATCCGCGCACCAGCGCGCTCAGAGATTGTCCGGATGCCTCGGCCATATTGTTCTAAAAGTTAATCGCAACGGCGGTTGCGGGAGCCCCGCCATTGTAAAGGAAAAGGCACCCAAACGGCTGCCTGACTATCGCATCGACAATGAAAAAGCGGGCCCACTTGCGTGCGGCCCGCCCGACTTTTTATTCGCGTCTAACCGCGAAATTTGTATATCGCCTCAACTCAATCGCGCTCGCCCAACAATGCCATCAACAGGCTCAGCAAGTTGACGAACAAGTTATAGATATCCAGATAAAGCGCTAGCGTCGCCATCACATAATTGGTTTCACCGCCCTGGACAATACGGCTGACGTCGTACAGGATATAACCGGAAAACAGCAGCACCGAAATTCCCGACAGCGCCAGCGCCATTGCCGGAATCTGGAAGAACAGATTGGCGAACGAAGCGATGACCAGCAGGATCAGGCCGATGAACAGGAAGTTGCCGAGGAAACTGAAATCCTTCTTGCTCACTGTGGCTATGCCCGCCAGGCTCATGAAAATAACCCCTGTGCCACCTGCTGCCAGCCCGACGATTTGACCACCGTTTCTCAAGTGCAATGCCACTTGCAGGATGGGGCCCAGCATCAGGCCCATGAAACCTGTCAAAGCCAGAAGCAACACGACCCCGACCGCAGAATTACGATTTGCAGAGATCCCCATGAACAACCCGAACATTACCGCCAGCATTACCAGCATCGCCATGAACGGGTGCAAGGCCATGAAAGAAAAATTCATGCTCATGCCGGCCAGCGCGCCTGCCACAGTGGGGAGCATCGACAAGCCCAGCAGCATATAAGTGTTGCGCAAAACTTTGTGAGTGCCCAGCGCGGTTGCAGTCGGCGAACCGGCAAGTTGGTATTCAGATGACATAAGGTTGATTTCCTGTGGTTGAAAAATATCTGGCTGTAAGACTAACCAATGCCGGCGAAAGTTTCAAGCTTGCCGGAATCCGGGGATGCGTACTCAACCGGAGATGCGAATTCAAAAAGAACCGACGCTGAAATAAGTAGCCACGGCATTACGGGCAGCGAAGCTGCTCGCCGATGCCTGCTGCGCAGCCAGCGCCTGCCGGGAAGCGGTTTGTGCAACTGCCCTTTGGGCATCGTTATGGTCGCTCTCGACGGCACTCGGGCGATGACTCAAGTTATTCCGGTTTTGGTCGCTAATGCCGCTACTGGAAAGTGGTTTGTCATTCACCTTTTCAAGACGGGAAGCAAGTCCGGAAAATGCCGCCAGCGTATTCGCCCGGTCATTCTCAAATGCCTTGTCGAGCCGCTGCTGATTGACGGCAAAACTACCGTCCTTCTGGCGTTCAACGCCGGACTTCAGCAATGCGGATGCCCCTGCGCCATCCTTGCCGGCAATGGCTTGATCGACATTGCCGAGGGTCTGCCTGGCGCGATTGTCGGAACTGGCGGCAGCCGCCGCTTGACGGAGGGAGTTGAGGGAACCGACCACACCTTCTACTGCGACCTTGAAATCCCCCAGGTTGGGTGGCCGGCTGAAGTCCTTGAGCGCCTGTGCCCTGGCCTGCAGATCATCTAGTGAAAATCTGACGACTCCGAACGGACTGAGCTTGGCAATAGCGCTGCTTCCCTTGCGCTGATCGAGAAGAACGGGATTTTGACTCGCATTGCTGCCCTGCGATTGCGCCGCAAAGACATCAATCGTACTGGAGGTTGAAACGGAGGTGCCGGATATTGCCACTTGATCCCCGTGTCCTTAATGATGCTGAACTGGTTCGAGTATAAGTCACGAACACATAAAGATCAAGCCAGGAAGCAGAATTTCTTTTACCCGTCAGTAAGTTGCAAATCGCCCTCGACGATGCCGATGGATGCCACCTGCTGCAGCGCCATGACAAATTCCGGGTCTTCGTGCAATTCGTCCGTGGTCGGCGGATGCGGTTTGCCGTGCATGCGTGCCAGACGCGCCATGCTGAGTGCCGGCATTTTCCACTGCAGCGTATCCAGCAACTCGTCCGCAAGCTCGGGCCGATTGCATACCAGCACCATATCGCAGCCTGCATTCAAGGCGGCCAGCGCGCGCTGGGTGACGTTGCCGGCCACGGTCGCGCCTTCCATCGCCAGATCGTCGCTGAAGATCATGCCGTGGAAGCCGAGATGCTTTCTCAGCACCTGCTGCAGCCAGATGCTGGAAAAGCCGGCCGGCTTGCCGTCCACCTTGGGATAAATCACGTGCGCCGGCATCAGCGCTACCATACCGGCATCGATCATGCGGCGGAAAGGTTCGAGATCATCCTGTTCGATCTGGCTGAACAGGCGCTCGTCCACCGGGATTTCGGTATGCGAATCGGCCGCAACAAAGCCGTGTCCGGGAAAATGCTTGCCCACCGCCGCCATGCCACCATGCTTGAGTCCCGCCATCAGCGACTGCGCCAGTTCGGCGATGGCTTCGGTCTTGCGGTGAAAGGCGCGGTCGCCGATGACGCCGCTGCTGCCAAAATCGATATCCAGCACCGGCGTGAAGCTGAAATCCACGCCGTGCGCGCGCAACTCGGCAGCCAGCACCCAGCCAGCCAGTTCGGCCAGTTGTCGGGCTTTCTTGGGGTTGCGGTCCCAGATATTGCCCAGTTCGCGCATCGGCGGAATACGGGTGAAACCGTCGCGGAAGCGCTGCACACGGCCGCCCTCGTGATCCACCGAGATCAAGAGCGGCGGCTGGCGCAGTGCATGAATGGACGCGGTAAGCGCCTTCAGTTGCGCCGGCGACTGGTAGTTGCGCCTGAACAGGATAACGCCGCCGACCAAGGGGTGCTGCAAACGGCGGACATCGTCCGCATTGAGTTCGGTGCCCTCGATATCGAGCATGATGGGGCCGAGCGACATGGTTTTACCTTTTTACGTCCAGAGTGTCGCGCAGTTTATCGCCCATTACGTTTACCGCCAACACCAGCGACATTAAACTCAGGCCCACAGCCAGCACATAATGCGGCGCCACCAGCAGATAGCGCACCCCGTCGCGCAGCATCGCACCCCAGGAAGCGTGCGGCGGCTGGATGCCGAGGCCGAGAAAAGACAGGCTGGCTTCAGCTACAACGAGACTGGCGATGCTGTAAGTCGCTTCCACCAGCAACGGCGCGGCCAGCAACGGCAGCATATGGCGCAGCAGGATGCGCGGCGTGCTGGCGCCCAGCACCTTCGCCGCCAGTACATGCTGCCTGCCGCGCAGCGACAGCGCCTGCGCACGGGTCAGCCGCGCATAACCCACCCACGACGTCAGGCACAGCGCCAGGATCAGGTTGCCGATGCCGGGGCCGAGCACGGCGGCAAATGCGATCGCCAATAAAATACCCGGAAAAGCCAGAAACACGTCGGTGACATGCATCAGCAGGCGATCCAGCCAGCCGCCGTAATAACCGGCAGCGAGGCCTACCAGCGTACCCAGAGTAAATGTGACCAGCGTCACCAGCGCCGCCACGGTCAGCGAGATGGATGCACCGGCCAGCAGCCGCGCCAGGATGTCGCGGCCGAGATCGTCATGGCCCAGCCAGGCCGACGCCCCCGGCCCGGTCAGGACTCTGTCCAGATGAATGGCGTCGGGTGACGTGCCCAGCCACGGCGCTGTCAACGCGGCAACGGTCCAGAACAGAAGAACGGCTAATGGGAAACCGCCGATGAACGCCGATGAACGCCGATGAATAATAAATCGGTAGCAACTGGGGAAATGATCTTTGTCGGCGTCCATCGGCGTCTATCGGCGGTTAATTCATACTTTCAAACCGCACGCGCGGATCGAGCCGGGCATAGGCCAGATCCGCGGCCAGATTGACCAGCACATAAGTCATCGCGATCACCAGCACGCAAGCCTGGGTCACCGGGTAATCGCGCTTCTCGATCGACTCCACCAAGAGCCGTCCCACGCCGTCCCAGCCGAACACCGTTTCGGTAATCACCGCGCCGGCCAGCAGCGAGCCCAACTGCAGGCCGACTACCGTGACCACCGGCAGCAGCGCGGCTTTCAGCGCATGGCGCAGCACCACGACGCGTTCCGGCAGGCCCTTGGCGCGGGCGGTGCGGATGAAGTCTTCGCCCAGGCTTTCCAGCATGCTGGCGCGGGTCATGCGGGTAAGAATGGCCGCCAGCCCGCAAGCCAGCGTCAACGCCGGTAGCCAAATGGATGCGCCGCTTTCCATGCCGCTCACCGGCAACAGCCCCAGCCACAATGCGAATACCAGCATCAACAGCGGCCCCAGCCAGAAATGCGGCATCGCCGACAACGTGAGCGCAAACAGCGTGGCCAGGTTATCCGGCCAGCGCAGATGGTTGAGCGCAGCCGCGATGCCCAGCGGCATGCCGATCAGCAGCGCAATGACGAGGGCCAGCGCCGCCAGTTTTGCGGTCGCCGGAATACGCTCCGCCAGCAGCTCGGCGATGGGCATGCGGGTATGGATGGAATGGCCGAAATCGCCATGCGCCAGCTTGCCTAAGTAAACGGCAAACTGCACCGGCAACGGCCGGTCCAGCCCGAGGTCGGCGCGCAACTGGCCGCGATCGGCCGTGGTGGCCGACTCCCCCAGCATCACCTCGACCGGGTCGCCGGGCACCAGGTGCACCAGCAGAAACGTGAGCAGCAAGACGCCGAACACCACCGGCACCACGCCGGCCAGCCGTTTCAGCAGCGCATTCAAGCTTTGATCATCACCGGCGTGCCGGCCGGAACCCTGTCGAACAGCTCCGCGACGTCGGCATTGCGCATGCGAATGCAGCCGTGCGACCGCGCGATACCCATCGGTTCGCTGTCCGGCGCGCCGTGGATGTAAATGTAGCGCTGCATGGAGTCGCAATGGCCGAGGCGATTCACGCCCGGCTCACAGCCGGAAAGCCAGAGGATGCGCGTCAGTATCCAGTCGCGCTGCGGCTCACGGACGGCAAGCCCGGGCGTCCAGATTTCGCCGGTCGGGCGGCGGCCGACGAACACCGCGCCCAATGGCTGCCCGGCACCGATCCTGGCGCGCACGACATGCCGCCCGCGCGGCGTGCAGCCGCTATCCATGGCTTCGCCCGGACCGTTCAGCGCGGTGGATACCGGATAGACGGCCAAACTCTCACCCATATCATCGCGCAGGGTCAGGATTTGATCCGATATGGAAATGACTATGTGCATGCGATATCCATAGGCAAACGCAGAGGCTTCATTCAGCCCAGCCTATTCATTGAAATAAGCCTGCATCAAGGCCGCGACTTCCCGATCAGCCACTGAATCGGACTGGCTCAAATGCCCGACAACGCCGCGCCGGTCTTCAATGCTGCGGTTCTGGCTTAATTTGAATTTTCCCTGGATTTCAGTCACTTCAATCTCGAAACCCGCAATCATGCCGAGCATGCGCGCGCTATCCCCTTCTTTCAGCCGAGGCTGCCATGGATTTGGAGCATTCGCCTCATACTTCTCCGTCAGCTTTTCGACAATGCCGATCACCCGCGCCTCATCCTGGATAATTTTCGCGGTCCCATAGAGATGGACAACCGCGTAATTCCAGGTAGGCACACCTGGCGCGGCATACCATGAAGGGGAAACATACGTGTGCGGCCCCTGAAAAACCACCAGCACCTTTTGTTCTTGCGCCAAATGCTGCCACTGCGGATTGGCGCGGGCCAGATGGCCTATCAACTTGCCATGCGCGCCATGTTTTTCATACAAAAAAGGAAGATGACTGATATAAGGCAACCCATGTTCAACCGTAGCCAGCATTCCGAAGGAATGGCTTTCGATGAGCGCGTATAGCCGTTCGCCGTCATCCTCATTGAAATACTTGGGAATGTACATGGAACTTCCGTCCTCACTGTTTTGTTACGGTTGCCAGACTATCCCAATTACCGTCGGCTCTGGGCTGGTAGCCTGCAATATTTTTGCGCATCGCCGCAAACTGCCCTTCGTACCACAGCGGCACGTAAGGCAGCAGTTGATGCGCGCGGGCGGTGGCGCCGCGCCAGTCGCCGTTTTCGATCAGCCGGTCCAGCTGCTTATCCTGCAAATGTCCGCGGTTGGCGCCCGCCGGCGGCATTGAATCGCTATGGAACGCCAGCCGATAGATCTCCGGCGTCTTGATGCCCACCCAAGTCAGCCCGTAGAGCTGAAATTTACCATGCTTGACATCATCGAAGAACGTGCCCCAATCCAGGCTGCGGATTTCCAGCGCGATGCCGGCGGGCCGCATCTGCGCCTGCATCGCGGTGGCGAGCCGCACGCGCTGGGCGTCGGTGGAAGTCTTATAGACCAGTTTCAGCGGCAGCTTGACACCCGCCTGTTGCAGCAAAGCCCGCGCCTGGGCCGGATCATAGGCATACGGCGGCAAGCCAGCGTTGCCGGCCCAGTGTTCCGGCGGCAGGATGGCCGCGGCGGGACGGCTGCCGCCGACCAGCACGTTGCGGATGATAGCGCCGCGGTCGACGGCCAGCGTAACTGCGCGGCGCACTCGTTCATCCTTGAGCAGCGGGTCTTGCAGGTTGAAGCCGAGATAAGAAAAGTTGGCGCCGGGCGTTTCCCGCACGGTGACGTCGGCCTGGCGCTTGAGGTAGGCCACCAGCTCCGGCGGCAAATCGCCTTGCAGCAGGTCTGCCTCGCCGCGCAGCAACTTGAGCACGCGCACCGTGGGGTCGCGCACTTCCTCCAGAACGATGCGTCTGTGGTCGGCTGTGCGCTCAAGTTTCAGCGTCTTGCTCCATGCCGTGAGCCGCAGCGGCCCGCTGCCCACCGGATGCCGGGCAAAATCGTGATGCTGCGCGATCAGCCGGGCCGGCAGGATGCCGATGATAAGGCGCGCGGGGAACTGGGCATCGGCAGCACGCAACGTGAAATCCACGGTATCGGCATCCGCCGCCTTTACCTCGGCGATATTGGCAAACTCGGCAGTGTGCGGGGAATCCTTGAGCTCCAGCAGGGACCGATAGGTGGCCGCGACGTCTTCGGCAGTGAGCGCGGAACCGTCATGGAAACGCCGTCCGTCTTGCCCCAGAGAAAACCTGCAATGCAGCGCGTCGGCGCATTTCCAGCCGGCCAGCGCGGGCACCGGGCGGAAATGGGCGTCGAAATCCACCAGCGGCCGGTAGATCAGGCGGTTGACTCTTTCGGAAGCGGCGTCGGTGGCGTAGCGGGGATCGAGGGTCAGCGGCGCCTGGGCCAGCGCCATGCGGATCTCGGATGAAGCCACCGTCCGCGTACAGCCGAGAAGAGCCAGGCAGCACAATGCCCATGCCGTTGCCAGATACCTCACGTCAGCGGATCAGCCGAGCAGCTTAACCAGCACCGCGACCACCACGGCCACGGCGAGATATTTGAGATAGGTTTTCACCATGTCGGATTTTCTGCGCTGGGTTTGGCGGCGGTCGGGGGTGCGCCGCTTGCTGCCATCGTAGACCAGTCTTTCGTTGCGTTCGACCATGACGGATCCTCCGGAGAGAGCATCATTTACAACTCAAAGATCGCCACCGATTCCACATGCGCCGTATGCGGGAACATGTTGACCACGCCGCAGGCGACCAGATGGTAACCCTTGGCCTGCACCAGCACGCCGGCATCGCGCGCCAGCGTGGCCGGATTGCAGGACACGTACACGATGCGCGCCGGGCGATTGCCACCGTCATCCGGCAAGGCCTTGATGACTTCAAGCGCGCCGTCGCGCGGCGGGTCGATCAGCCATTTATCGAAGCGGCCCAGCGCGGCCAGCTCTTCCGGCGTAATCTCGAACAGATCGACGTCGCGGAATTCTGTTTGCTGCGTGAGGCCGTTTCTTTCGGCATTCTGCCGGGCGCGGCGCACCAGCGAGGCGGAGCCTTCCAGGCCCAGCACCTGCGCACCGCAGCGGGCGATCGGCAGCGTGAAATTGCCCAGGCCGCAGAACAGGTCGACGATGCGCTCATTCGATTGCGGGGCGAGCAGCGCCAGCGCGCGGCGCACCAGAATCTGGTTGATGCGCGGGTTGACCTGGGTGAACTCGGTGGGCATGAAGGGGTACACCAGGTCGAATTCCGGCAGCGAATAAGTCAGTTCCGGCGCATCCAGCGGATAGAGCGGCGTGGCGGTTTCCGGGCCCTTGGATTGCAGCCAGATCTGCACGCGGTGGCGGTTGCCGAACGCGTGCAGCAGCGCCTCGTCCGAGGGGCTCACCGGCTCCAGGATGCGGAACACCAGCACCGAAATGTCATCGCCTACCGCGACTTCGATCTGCGGCATGCGGTCGCGGATGGAAAGCTGCATCACCAGTTCCTGCAGCGGCACGATCAGCGCGGAAATATGCGGCGGCAGCACCTCGCAGCCCTTGAGATGCGCGACAAAGCTGGAGTGTTTTTCATTGAAACCCACCAGCACCCCGCCCTTGCCCGGTACATAGCGCGCGCGCAGCCGGGCACGATGGCGATAGCCCCAGGCCGGGCCGTATACCGGCGGCAGCATGGATTCCGGCTTCACCTTGGCGATGTGCCACAGACCGTCTTCCAGCACGCGCTGCTTGACGGCGACCTGAGCCGAAAACTCCAGGTGCTGCATCGCGCAGCCGCCGCACATGCCGAAATGCACGCATTTGGGCTTAACGCGGCTGGAAGATTCCTTGACGATGCGTTCGATGCGGGCGAATTCGTAGCTGGGTTTTTTGCGGTAGCTGGTGTAGGCGACTTTTTCGCCGATCAGCGCGCCTTCGATGAAAATGACCTTGCCCTCGACATGGGCGACGCCGCGCCCTTCCTGGTCGAGCGATTCGATGGTTGCGATGGGATTTTGCATAAGAGTTGCGATTTTACCGCAGAAGGCGGGCTATCTGCTCAATAGCGCCCGATCCGGCACATTCATCCATCTGCACCTCGGATATAAGCAACGCACTGAAGAGGTGCATTGCCAATGAGTATTGCAAGCGCAATTTATTCCGTATTTCTTGCAAAATCGCCGGTAATGACCGCATACTTGGGCTGGCTCATTTATTGCTATTTTTAGGTACATAGCAATGGATAACCTGTGCAACCGGGTTTCCTAACCATCGAACTCTGAAGCTGATCGAACGCAGGACGCCATGACTATAATTTCAGGATGTCTGAAACAGGTTCACACTCGGGATTTCGCCGAACAGGCTTCGCTGCTCCAAGGATGGAACCAGCATTACGCGCAATTGTCTTCCGGGGCTTTCAGCGGATCCATTTCGGAACTGCTGTTCGACGACATCCACCTGTTCGAGGAATCCACCAGCCGGGTACTGTTCCAGAGCGGCAATCTCGCGGCCAATGTAGTTGCCATCGGCATTCCGCTTGCCACCGAAGGGCATGGGCTGTTTTGCGGCAACGCCATGCACAGTGCATCCGCGCATATTTTTTCCGGTTCCGGCGGATTTGAATTCCTCTCCCCTCCCGGGTTGATGATGGGCGGGATCGCGGTATCCAGGGATGCCCTGATCGAAAGGCTCCCCGAAGCCTCCCAGGAATCGGTCATCACAGACATCTCCCATGCTCATCTGAAATGCGTGCGGCCGCAAAAAATCCACGCGGTACGGGAGTTCATGCGCGACGTATTCAATCCATGCCGGGAATCGCCGGCATTGTTGCAGGACATCCGTTTCCGCCGAAGATTGCGGGAGATCACGCTGACGCATGTTGCAGAGGTTCTGGCCGACGTTCCGGCCGCTGAGGATGAGGATCGCCTCACTCCGCGCCGGCGCTGGAAAATCGTCATGCAGGCGCGCGATTACCTGTCCGGCATGGCGGACGCCCCGGTAAGCGTCGAGACGCTCTGCATGCACCTCGGCGTCAGTCGCCGCACCCTGCAGTATTGCTTTCAGGAATTGCTGGGTATGAACCCGGTCGCTTTTCTGCGCGCGCAACGGCTCAATGGCGTACACCAACTGCTTAAAGATGCGCATTCCGTGACGGAAGCTGCCACCGCCTGGGGATTCTGGCACTTCGGGCATTTTTCGCAGGAATACAAAAAACTGTTTGGCGAATTGCCTTCGGATACCTGGCGTCGCCAGCACCAGTGCCATTCCCGGAGCAACCGGTAAAGCGCGCTACTCGCCGGACAACCTGGGCTGCGCCACCGCACCGATCTCGGCAATATCGCTCTGGTCCTTCAATCCGATGCCCGACACTTTCAACCGCATCGCCTCACTGACCAGCCACAGCGTCTTGCGCGCTGCCGCCCCATAACTCAATCCCTCGGGACGCACGTTGGAAATGCAGTTGCGTTCCGCATCCTGGCGCCCTGTCCGCGGCGCATAGGTGATGTAAACCCCAAGGCTGTCCGGGGAAGTCAAACCGGGGCGCTCGCCAACCAGCATGACCACCACGCGCGCATGCAGCGCTTCGGCAACGGCGTCGCTCAAGGCAACACGCGCCTGCGTGGCAATCACCACCGGTGCGACGTTCCATGCGGGCGGCGTCACCGCGCGCAGCTGTTCCAGCAGCGGCTGCGCATGGTTCTTGATGGCCAGCGACGACAGACCGTCTCCCACAACGATCGACAGGTCGAAGCCCTTGTGCGGGTAATCCTGCAAAGTTGCGGCGGCATCCGCATCCAGGCGCCGTCCCAGGTCGGGCCGCAGCAGGTAGGCAGCGCGATCCGGTGCTGCGCTCCGCACGCGCAGGGTTTCAAACCCGGCATCCCCCAGCGACCGGCACAGCGCATCAACATCCAGCGGCAGATGCACCGCATCGCGCGCCATCGCATGGGAGAAACCGAAACGTAATACCTCGTCGGTGGGCATGCTGTTGCCCGCCCGACCCAGCGCAATGCGCGCCCGCGTAAATTTTTTCAGATGCTCCCACGGATCTTTTGAAACCGGCGCTTTTGAGGCAGCCTCGCCGGCAACCATCGGACCGGCGACAGTCGCAGCGGGGTTTTCCGTCATGCCGGGAGCGCCTTCGGCATCCTGGCGAGCAGCGGATGCGCCGGCTCCACCGGCCGTATCGCGCCGCCCGAATCCATGATGTTCATTTTCTTGAGCCATTGTTCATACTCCGGCGCCGCCCGCAGCCCCAACACATTACGCAGGTAAAGGGCGTCGTGAAATGAGGTGCTCTGGTAATTCAGCATGATGTCATCCGCGCCCGGCACACCGATGATAAAGGTGATGCCAGCCACGGCCAACAGCGTCATCAGGTTATCCATGTCGTCCTGGTCCGCTTCGGCGTGATTGGTGTAGCAAACGTCGCAACCCAGCGGCACGCCCAGCAATTTGCCGCAGAAATGGTCTTCCAGGCCGGCACGGATGATCTGCTTGCCGTCGTACAGATACTCCGGCCCGATGAAGCCGACCACGGTATTGCTCAGCAACGGTGAAAAGTGCCGGGCGATGGCGTACGCACGCGCCTCGCAGGTCTGCTGATCCACGCCGAAATGGGCATCGGCGGAAAGCGCCGTGCCCTGCCCGGTTTCGAAATACATCACGTTATTGCCCACCGTGCCGCGGTTCAGCGACAGCGCGGCCTGCTGCGCCTCGCGCAGGATGGCCAGATCGATGCCGAAACCGCGATTGGCCTGTTCGGTACCGGCGATGGACTGAAAAATCAGGTCCACCGGCGCGCCTTTTTCCATCACCTGAATCTGGTTGGTCACGTGCGTCAGCACGCAGGATTGGGTGGGAATGGCGAACTCGCCGATCACTTCGTCCACCAGATAATACAGATCCATCAGCGCGGGGATGCTATCGGTGGCGGGATTGATGCCGATCACAGCATCGCCCGCGCCATACAGCAGCCCGTCGACAATGGAAGCGGCGATACCGCGCACGTCGTCGGTGGGATGATTGGGCTGCAACCGCGTGGACATGCGGCCGGGCAAGCCGATGGTGTTGCGAAAAGCCGTCACCACGCGACATTTGCGCGCCACCAGGATCAAATCCTGATTGCGCATCAGCTTGCTGACCGCGGCGGCCATTTCCGGCGTGATGCCGGGGGCGAGCCGGCTCAAGGCGGCGGTATCGGCAGCCTCCGACAGCAGCCAGTTGCGGAAATCGCCCACCGTCAAATGGCTGATTTCGGCAAAGGCCTGCGCATCGTGCGTATCGACAATCAGACGCGTGACTTCATCGTCTTCATACGGAATCACCGGCTCTTGCAGAAAGCGCTTGAGCGGTACCTCGGCCAGGCACATCCTGGCCGCCACCCGCTCGGCAGCCGTCTCCGCGGCGATCCCGGCCAGATAGTCGCCCGACCTGCCGGGCGTGGCCTTGGCCAGCAACGCCTTCAGATCGGCAAAATGGTAGGTGTGCAATCCGATGGCGTAACGATATTGCATGCTTGCCCTTAATTCCCCATATCAATGCTTCCGGGGCCGCAAGCAGCCCGGAAAGAGTCTCACGGATTACGCAACGGCAGGCGCATGGTGCTTGTCCACCGCCGCATCGCGATGGTGCTTGGTGAGCAGGAAGTAGCCGAATGCCGCTGCCATCAACGCCATGAATACACCTGCCAGCAACTGGTTATAGTACGTCATGGTCACCAGGCTGACCACGGCCAGCACCAGTGCGATCACCGGGAACAGCGGATAGAGCATCGCCGGAAAAGGCCGATGGAGATCGGGCTCTTTCTTGCGCAGCGCAAACAGGCTGAACATGGAGATAATGTACATCACAATCGCGCCGAATACCGACATGGTAATCAGGTTGGACGTCAGGGTCTGGCCACCGAAGGTAATCAGGTTATCGCTGAAGATAGCCGCGATGCCCACCACGCCGCCGGCAATAATCGCGCGATGCGGCGTCTTGAACCTGGGATGCACGGCGGAAAAATACCTGGGCATGTAACCGGCACGCGCCAAGGCAAAAATCTGCCGCGAATAACCCAGAATGATGCCATGGAACGAAGCCACCAGACCAAACAGACCAATCCACACCAGCATGTGCAGCCAGCCGCTGTTTGCGCCCACCACCAGCTTCATCGCCTGCGGCAAGGGGTCGTTGATGTTGGAAAGCGCCTTCCAGTCACCCACGCCGCCTGCGAATATCATCACCCCCATCGCCAGCACAACCAGCGTCAGGATACCCGCGATATAGGCAGTCGGTACCGTGCGCTTGGGGTCTTGCGCTTCTTCTGCGGCCATCGCCACCCCTTCAATGGCGAGAAAAAACCAGATCGCGAACGGAATCGCCGCCACAATGCCGGGAATCACCGCCATGCTGAAACTGTCCCGCCCGGCCCAGCCGTGCGCCACGAAATTGCTGACAGAGAAACCCGGCGATACCACGCCCATGAACACCAGCAGTTCCGCAATCGCCAGCAAAGTCACGAACAGCTCAAAAGTCGCCGCGATATGCACGCCGATAATATTGAGCGCAATAAAGATCACGTACGCACCCGCCGCCATCGTCTTGGGATCGACGGATGGGAACTGCACGTTGAGGTACGCGCCGATCGCCATCGCAATCGCGGGTGGCGCAAACACGAACTCCACCAGCGTGGCGAATCCGGCAATAAACGCCGCTTTTGATCCGAAAGCGCGGCGCGCATAGGCAAACGGCCCGCCCGCATGCGGGATGGAGGTCGTCAGTTCGGTAAAACTGAAAATAAAGGTGGTGTACATCACCGCAATCAGTATGGACGTGACCATGAAACCTAGCGTGCCGGCCTTATCCCAGCCGTAACTCCAGCCGAAATATTCACCGGAAATCACCAGGCCGACGGCCAGACCCCACATATGCCAGACATTCAGCGTGGGCTTGAGGGAATGACTTTGATTACTCATATTCATGCTCCATAGTTAAGCCCGGCATCCGCGCATGGGCAAAGGCAATCCAAAGCCCGACCCATCAGAGTTTCCGCCCGGGTAATAGACATAAATAGCGCCAAGATCGTAGGTGAAATCGGACATCTCTTCCGGAAATGCGCCGCGCAAACCGCTGTAGGCATCCAGTTCCAGGTTAGCTCCCGGCACCCATTGGGAAGAAACATTCGACGCCCAGAACCCGGCATACGCACCCGAGGCATGATCCGCCTCGATACTGAACTGCACGGCAGGCTTATCCCAGATATTGCTCTGGCCGCGCCAGATGTAGTCATTGACCAGCGCGACCGAAGTTACGAACGTCCAGGCCGGTGCGGGTGCAGCTGCCGCAGCTTCCGCCAAAACGTTAATGGATACTGCGCCCAGCACGGCAACAGCCAGCCCACAGGTACGTTTCAGAAATGGACGATGGTTCATTGCTCCCTCTCTCGTTTCACGATTAACCTCAGCGAGCCGAAATCCGGCTCGCATTGGAACTCATTAAAAACGAGGGGGAACGAGTGTGCTATCCCATTTTGGCAAAACAGTTTATTGCAGGCGTATGAAGATCATCAGAAAGAAATATGACACAGAAGCGCAACAACCAGGAGCCTATTTCAACAGGCTTTAGGCAGCCCAGGCTGCCAGAAACTCCTGCCAATGGGGACCGGGGTAGGAAGCCAGCGTCTCGCGCACCAGCGCTATTTCGCGCTGGTAGGCTTCGGCGTTGAGAATGCCGCGCATCCGCTGAAAACGCAGGAAAACCAGGTGGGTATTGGCGACATCGGTTTCGCAATAGTTGCGGATGGCTTCGATCTCGCCGCGCTGGAAAGCATCCCACACCTTGGAGCCGTCCATGCCCAGCTTGCCGGGGAAACCGCACAACTGCGCGACCTCGTCCAGCGGCGCATTGGCGCGCGGCTGGTACATCGCCACCACGTCCATCAGGTCGAGATGGCGCATGTGGTAGCGGCTGATGTAGTTGTTCCACTTGAACTCGCGGTCGTCCTCGCCCAGGTCCCAATAGCGCGCCGCCTGGATGCCGTGGATCATCGCCCGGTAATGCAGCACCGGCAGGTCGAAGCCACCGCCATTCCAGGAGACGATCTGCGGCGTGTATTTCTCGATGCCGTCGAAAAAACGCTGGATGATCTGCGCTTCATTATCCTCCGGCGAACCCAGCGTCCACACCTTGAAATTGCCGCCTTCGCGCAAGGCGCAGGAAATGGCGCAGACGCGCTGCAGGTGCAAAGGCAGAAAATCGCTGCCGTTGTGCTGGCGGCGCTGATGGAAAGCCATCGCGGCGATATCCGCCGCGGGGGTGCCGGCCGGCAGGCCGTTGAGGCGCGCGATACCGTCGGTATCGGGGATGGTTTCGATGTCGAAGACTAGCGTTGGTGTCATCATTTCAACCGCCGATGAACGCAGATAAACACCGATGAATCTGGGTGTTATCTGCGTTCATCGGCGTTTATCCGCGGTTTATTTTATTTTTTAACCCAGCCGCCGCCGGCATCCTGATACCACCAGCCGCCCTGCGCTTTTTGCACCCAGCGCTGCGCAAAGGTGTTGCGCACTTCGGATTCCCATTCGGGATGGCCATTGGCGACGGCGATTTCCCTGTACAGCGCGTTGCGGTCGCCGTTTTCGGCGGAGACCAGGCCGTTGACGCCCTGGCGCTGCGCCAGCGGCACCGCATTGGCGTCGTGCATCGCCACCAGGCCGTCGCGCGTCAGGCCGACCGCACCGCTGGCGTAGTGGGACGCCAGTTGGCCGTGTCGCGCCTGCATGCTGGCCTTGAGCGAAGCGATGGCCGGGGTGTTGATTTCAAGATCGGCACCGGCTGCGAATACCGATGTAGTCAGTATCAAAGCGAGAAATGCGAACAGCAGTTTTTTCATGATCGGTTCCTTATTTACCTTGCGCCGGTTGGTCGGCAGGCTGGTCGACGGGTTTCTGTTCGCCCTTCTTGATCTGCCAGACTTCGTCGATGATCTTGTCAGCGGCCTTTTCCGCCGCTGCCGCGGGGAAGTAGATATTGATGGTAACGCAGGCCGGTAAAACCACTATTGCAGTCAGCAATCCAGCATAGAAAATTCGCTTCATCTAAATTCCTCTCATCCTCAATAATACTGTGATTCTACGCGCTCATCGCCGCTATTCCGAGCGTTCACGCAACGCCTCGTAAAGCTGAGCCGGTCCCATCAAAACATCGCGAAGACCATAGCGTACTTTTTCCGAATTCAGCGCCTGCTTGCTCATTGCACTATGCGCGGCAGAAGCTCCAAGAATAGCATCCACGATGGCGTTTAAAAGGTCCGGCGAATTTTTGAGCTGCTCCTTGGTGTTGCTGGCCGCCTGCCGCACCAAAATCTCCGATTCCAGCAGCTTACCCTTGAGTACGTTGTTCACATACACCAGCTTGTCATCCTCCGTCACATCCCCTTCAAACAGATCGTTAAGCTTGGCGATGATTTCATACAGCCGCGACTTCTCCTTCTCATGCACCGCGCCGCCGCCCGCATCGGTGAGCGGGGACAACTTCGGATATTCGCCGTTCTGCAATGGTAGCGCACGTTTGCCCTGATCCTTGAGCTTGTGATGTGTCATGACGACTTTGGACAAATCCACGCCATCGCGCTCCCGTCCAAACTCCAGCAAGGGCAGCAGGCACTTGAAGAAAATCGCCCGCTTTTCGATAGCTGTGTTGCCGTAATCAAAAATCTGGGAAAGAAACGCATACAGCCGCAAATAAGCGCCCATATCGCCCTTGAACAGCACCAGGCTATCCAGTTCGTTCCTGGCCTCCTGCTCCGCAGCGGCATCCCCTTTGTCACGCGCGGCCTGCACTGCAACCTGTCCCGCCTTGTAGCGCTTGAGCAGCCTATCCACCACCGGCTCCAGCGCTACGACCAAATCGCCTTGTTTGGCCTTGGCATCCAGCGTCACGGCGACCACGCGCTCTACTTCAAAATCGTCGTAGAACCCCGCGCCATCGAGCTTGGCGCGCAGGTCGTACACCAGATGCGGATCGGTGATGCCTTCGAGTTCGGCAGTGGCGTAATAGGTCTTGAACGACGCCAGCACTTCTTCGGGATCGATGAACTCTCCCACCGCTAAACCTGTGCGGTTGTAGCGGGGGTTTCGCGGGTCAAGGACTTCGACTTGGCGCGTTGCCGCGCCAGCGGTTTCTGTCTCGCCGCCACGCCCGTCCCAGGCGTGTGCGCGTCGATGAGTACCACCAACGCGCTGTTCTGGTCGCGCGGCATCGTGTGGCCGCAATGCGGACACCGATGTACCCGTTGCGCCAGCGTCTTGGGGACGATCTCCCAACACGCCGAGCAGCGTTGCGACGGCTTAAGTTGGCGCGTGTTCGACATATGCAGGCGCGTACCAGCCTCTACCGCTTTGTACGCGAGCATTTGATGCGCCATGCCCAACCCCACCGAAAGAATCTCTCGGTTAAGGCCGGCTTTCTGCTTGACCATTCGACCCGGCTTTTCCAGCGTGCCTTTGGCCGAACGGCTCATGTTCTTGGTTTGCAGTTCTTCGGTGGCGATCACTGCACACGTCCGAACCAACTCAGTTGTTGTCTGGTGCAGAAACTCCCGGCGCAAATTGCCGATGCGCTCATGGAGTCGGGCCGCTTCCTGAGACAGCCGCTTGTAGCGCACTGAGCCTTTTTTCTTCTTCGCCCGTTGCCGTTGCAATGCGGCCAGGCGAGGTAGTTCGTTTCGCGTCCAGCGCGGATTCGCAATCGTTTCGCCATTGTCGAACGTAGCCCAGTCGGTGAGGCCGAAGTCGACACCGCGATGCTGATGGTCCGTCCGCTCACGGGCGCAGGCGGTTTCCGGCACGCGCAGGGTGACGGAGGCGAACCACTCGCCGTTCTTCCGAATGATGGTCAGATCGTTGGGCTTGGCTTCTGCAAAACGGTGGCGTCCGCGCACGCGAATCCCCATGGCATCCGCGCCGGAACCAAGTCGCAGAGTGCCGCCGCGCCGGCCTTGTTGCAGGAGTTTCCAGCCAGCCGGATCGGGGTAACTGAATCCCGAGAAGCGGGCGCTGGCCTTGAACCGGGGAAAGCCCGGTGTTTGCCCCGCCTTGACGCGACGGAAGAAGGCTTGAAACGCCAGATCGAGACGGCGCAGTGTTTGCTGCAAGGCATGACTGCCAAGTTCGACAAACTCAGGCCGTGCTGCCTTTATTTCCGGCAGGACGTTCTGCTGATCGTAGTAGCTGATGGATTTGCCGGCTTTGCGGTACGCTTCGATGCGCTCTTGGAGCGCGGCGTTGTAGAGTTCGCAATGCAGCCGCACCCACGCCGTGAGCCGTTCGGCCTCACGGGCGTTCGGGTAGAGCTTGAAGGTGACTTTGCGACGCTCCACGTTGAATTAACGACCGACGCCGGATGCCTTGAATACGTGAGTGGTATGTTGTGCGTCACGTTCGATGGCGTGCAGCCGCATGGCTTCCCACGCATTCGCGTCCATTCCCAAGTCCATCACGACCTTCTGCCCTGGTTCCAGGTTTTCGAGCGATTGCCGCAAGGCCGAAATGCATTTTTGCACCAAGCGCCTCCGATTGGTCGGGATAACGACAGCGGAAATCTGTAGACCATCGAAGTTCTGCTGGTAATGCATGTTCTTGTCGGCAGTGACCAGGGCATCGAAACCGGCATCATTGGCAGCGCGCAGCAGTTTGCCGTTCTTGACACCTTCCCAGCCCATGTCTTGCACTGTGGAAGTATCGAAATAACGCGAAATCCAACCCCGCAACTGCTTTGGCAAGCATTCGTCGATGAGAACGCGCATCAAGCGGCCTTCTTTAGCTCAAGAAGGGACTCGGCCTGGTGCAACGCCTCAATTGCCTGTTCGCGTTTGATGGATGGATACGAATCCAGTATCTCATCCAACGTCAAGCCATCGGCAAGATTCTCGAATAGCACAGCAATGGGAACACGAGTGCCCGTGAACACAGGGGTTCCACCGAGAATATCGGGGTCTGAAGTGACTACGGAGGTATCCATCGCAAACTCCTTGTTGAGTGCTAATGCTGCTATTGCTATACTACAGCAAACCATTAAGGCGCACAATGCACAACACCAATCGCTCTAGCTCCCACGCCGTATTTAACATTAAGCTGCATATCGTCTTAGTAACGAAATATCGGCGTAAAACGTTGACGCCGGCACTGTTGGATTATCTCAAGGAGGCGTTTGCCGATTGCCTCACCGCTTGGCGCTGCAAGCTGGTTGAATTCGGCGGCGAACCCGATCACGTCCACCTGCTGATCGACATCCACCCGGCACTCGATATTTCCGTACTCATCAACAACCTCAAGACGGCCAGCGCTCGCCGTGCCAGAAATCGTTTTGCCGAGCACTTGGCACCTTTCTATCGCAAGCCGCAATTCTGGCATCGCGCCTACTTTGTTGGCAGCGTTGGCGGCGCTACGCTTGAGACAGTGCGTGCTTATGTCGACGCGCAAGGAACCGAAGAACATGCGAGGAAGTCTGCCGCAAAAAGTAAATCCAAACCGCCCGCTTGACCCCCTCCTGTCGTCGCGCTCACGCGCTGATATGGCAAGCCATCGTGCGACTAGGAAGGGGAATGCGCGGGCATGTGTTCACAAAGTCCAGCACATAGGTCGTATCCTTGCCCGGATAAGCACGGTTCAACCGAGACAATGTCTGCACCGCCTGGATACCCGCCAGCCGCTTATCCACATACATGCCGCACAGCAAAGGCTGGTCGAAACCGGTCTGGAATTTATTGGCAACCAGCAGTATCCGGTATTCCTCCGTCGCAAACGCCTCGCGGATATCGCGACCGCGTAAGCCGGGGTTCAGCAGCTTGCTGTTTTCGGTAAACGGCTCGCCACCGGATTCGGCATCGTTCACCTCGCCGGAAAACGCCACCAGCGTACCGATGCCATAACCCTGCGCCTTGATGTACTTTTCGATGGCCAATTTCCAGCGCACCGCTTCCACGCGGCTGCCAACCACCACCATGGCCTTGGCTTCACCGTCCAACAAAGGCGACACATTCTCGCGGTAGTGCTCCACCACCACCTGCACCTTTTGCGAGATGTTGTAGGGGTGCAGCTTGACCCAGCGGATCAGGCTTTTCAGCGCCGCGCTGCGTTCCACGTCGCGCTCGTCCAGCGCCTTGCCCTGATGCGCCAGCTTGAAAGCCAGCTTGTACGGCGTGTAGTTCTTCAGCACGTCGAGGATGAAGCCCTCCTCGATGGCCTGGCGCATGGAGTACACATGGAACGGCGCGGGCAGGTTATCCGGTCCGGCGGGCAACTCGGGATGCGGACGACGCCCGAACAGTTCCAGCGTCTTGGCCTTGGGCGTGGCGGTAAACGCCACATAGGTAATCCCGGCATCATTGGCGCGCGTCGCCATTTTCACGGCCAGCACATCCTCGGTGCCGATTTCTCCGCCATCGGCCAGCTCCTTCAACTCTTCCGCCGAAAGCACCGCCTTGAGGCTGGAGGCGGCAGCGCCGGTTTGCGAACTGTGCGCTTCGTCGGCAATCACGGCGAAACGCTTGCCTTCGGTAGCCGCCAGTTTCTGCACGGCTTCCAGCGCAAAGGGAAAAGTCTGGATCGTGCAGACCACGATTTTCTTGCCGCCGGATAGCGCCTGCGCCAATTCACCGCTCTTGCTGGCGCTGTCGCCGGTGATGCTCGCTACCACGCCGGAAGTCCGCTCGAAATCGAAAATCGCCTCCTGCAACTGCGCATCCAGTACGTTGCGGTCGCTCACCACCAGCACGGTATCGAACAGTTTTTTGTGCGCGACATCGTGCAAGTCGGCCAGAAAGTGCGCGCTCCAGGCGATGGAATTGGTCTTGCCGGAACCCGCCGAATGCTGGACCAGATACTTGCCGCCCGCGCCCTCGGCCAGCACCGCCGCCATCAGTTGGCGCGTGGCATCAAGCTGGTGATAACGGGGGAAGATGATGGATGTCATCTGCTTCTTGCTGTCGCGCTTCGCCACCAGATAGCGGCCGATGATTTCCAGCCAGCTTTCGCGTGCCCATACCTGCTCCCACAAATAAGCCGTGCGGTGGCCGCCAGCCTCTCTCCCCTCGATCTTTGGGAGAGGGGCCGGGGGAGTGGGAGGATTCCCCGCAGCGCCGTCATATCCCCGGTTAAAAGGCAGGAAGGTTGTCGTCCCACCTTGCAGCCGCGTCGTCATGCACACTTCGGAATTGCTCACCGCAAAATGCACCAGCGCACCGCGCGGAAACTCCAGCAAGGGCTCGGCGGCGGATTGCCCCTTGGGACGCGGGTTACGGTCAAAACGGTATTGATCCACCGCATCGCCCACCGACTGCGTGAAATCGCTTTTCAGCTCCACGGTAGCGACTGGCAGGCCGTTCAGAAATAGCACCAGGTCGATGGCGTTCTCGTTATGCAGCGAATAGCGCACCTGCCGCACCACGCGCAGCCGGTTGGCCGCATACTTCGCCAGAATCTCCTTGTTCATCGCCAGCGCCGGGCGGAACTGCGCCAAACTCAAGGGCTGGCGCAACCCCAGCATCTCCACGCCGTGGCGCAGCACATCCAGCGTGCCGCGGTCGTCCAGTTGCTTGCGGATACGGTCGAGCAGCGCTGCCTCAGCTGCCACGCCGTGATTTTTACTGAGGGCTTCCCAGGCTTGGGGCTGCGTTGCCTGCACCCAGGCCAGCACATCGGCGGGGAACAAGGCACGGGCGCGGTCATAGGCCTGCGCATCGCCTTCGGCATAGTGCCAGCCTTGCACCGAAAGAGAGGCGCAGACTTCGTCTTCCAGCTTGATTTCCTTGTGCAGGCTCATACTCGCTCGCAATCAATAAACAGCTTCGTGGTCGCCCACATTCACCGGGATGATTTGCTCATCCTGAATCAGAAATTCCAGCGTAATGCGGTAAGACAGGTTGATGGAAACCGAATGCAAACCCTGCAGTTTGCCGCTCAAGGCATGCAAGCGCAGCGATGGATGAAACGGATTCGCTTCCAGCAGTTGCAGGGTTTTAAGGTATTGCTGGCGTAAATCCGGGTGCCGTTTCAGCCACCGCAAGGCACGGCGCTCATAAGCCTCGGTAAAAACCAGCGTATAGCTCATGCCTGCTTTTCAAGCCTGGCCAGATGCGCTTCGGCAGAGCCTTGCAGCGCTCGCCCGGCAGCCAGATCGGCACGGGTTTCGGCCAAGGCGGCTTCCAGCTCGCATTCGCGCAGGTAGTGGTACTGGGCAATCTCCATCACCACGAATTTATCCTTGCCGCGCACCGAGATCACCGCCTCCGGCTGATGCTCCAGCATCGCCTCGATGGCGGAAACTCCCTTGGTTTTAAGATCGTTGGCACTGATGTTGGACATGGCGTACCCCTACATAAATTAGATCGCTCATTTAATCACACTGTTAATCGCACTGTAAAGGATGTGCTTTCAGGGCGGCCATACGATTAACTCGGGTGTTCAATGTTCACTTGCCGTATCGGCCTTGCGATCAACCAATAGCTGCGCGGTTGCGCCGCCCTGGCCTCGCCCACGAAAATCTTCGGCATACCCGCGCACATCAATCTTGCCGGTCACGGCGGCGGAAATCAGCGCACTGCGGCGCTCTTGCAGCAGGGCAATGGCGCGGTTGGCTTCGGCGGTAAGGGTGTCGAATTTGGCGGTTTCGGTGTCAAGGAATGTGGCGATGCCTTCCTGTTCTTCGATGGGCGGAAATGCAATTTCAAAATTGCGCACAAAGTCATCTGGTACGCGCTTCTGACCACCCGCACCATACATGTGACCTTCGCCATTCTTACGAAATACGACAGATGTAAACAGGTAATGAAGATATTCGCTGCCGGTTTGATTAGCTATAGGCCGCGCCACAATCAATTCGGTTGTGCCAAAACCAATACCCTGCGTAAGCCCTCGCATTACTGCACCTTTGCCATTTTCAAAACATGGCGTGATCTTGGCAACGGTGACATCACCGTCACGAAAAAATGTATAGCCATTTTCAACATCGGCAATCGGCTTCTCCCGTTCAAAATTAAGCTTTCCATCATCGCCAATTGCATCCATAGGCAAAAAAGAAACAAGCGTATCTTTATCCAAGGTCGCAACCTCAGACTTGGAGGGATTTAACTCAGCAACAAAACGAAGCCGCTTCACTTCCCAATGCTCCGGCACTTCGTCCAGCCATTCGATGCCGGAATCTTTCATGGTGGCGTTGGGGTTCAGCCCCTTGGTGACGGCGTGCGAAATCACCGCCTGCCGCTTTTCCGCCAGCAGTTCCACCAGACGCTGCTGCTCGGCAATCAGCGCATCGACCTTCCCCGTCTCGCAGTCGAGAAAGGCGGCGATTTGTACTTGCTCGTCTATCGGCGGAAAGGGAAGTTCGAGGTTGTCTATTTCATACTGACCAAGACCGACACGGGTCAAACCGTTTGCCCGAACTGCGACACATGACTTGACGTAGCTAGAATCAAACAACCGCTTTACGAATGCGCCATTGATGTCAGTCTTTGGGCGGATCATCGATAGGTGATAACCACAAACCACACTGGGCAAGTCTGCTGGAACATATGCGCCAATGGCGATGTCGTCGGCAGTCTCGGAGTCTTTGGTGATGATCGTATCGCCAGCACGAAGCGTGAACTTGGCAATCTGATCGTCCGAAGCAGTGGCCGCCATGAATTCCATATCAGCGGTTATTGTGTCGTTGTAATAAACGTCCGTGTAGTTGCAGAGATTCACAGGCGTTTCACCATCGTATGATTTCTTATCCACATTGCTTGGAAATACATGACAGGCTTGTTTGAGCCGCTTTACCTCCCAATGCCCCGGCACCTCCCCCAACCAAGCTACGCCGCTGTCCTTGTATGCGGGGTAACGCGGCAAGCTCACGCGCTCAGCCCCGCAATCATGCTCAATATCCGATCCGTACACTGCTTCAGTTCGGCATCGATCTCCGCCAGCGGGCGCGGTGGTTCGAACACGTAGAAGTGGCGGTTGAAGGGGATTTCGTAGCCGACTTTGGTTTTGTCTTGGTCTATCCACGCATCCGGCACGTGGGGCAACACTTCGCGTTTGAAGTAGGCTTCCACGTCTTCGCTCAGCGGGACGTTTTCAGTATCGCGCAAGGCGCTGTCCGGCTGCGGCTTGCCCTTGAACTTGCCTTTTTCGCCCAGCACGAGCTTGCCTTGTGCGTCTTTCAACGGGCGTTCGACGGTGATGGTGCGGTAGCCGAAGGTGCTGTTATCGAAGATGCGGCTGATGGGCCTCCCTCTCCCCACCCCCTCTCCCGCTTGCGGGAGAGGGGCTTCCTGAAAGTCGCCGAACAGGCGGGTGATTTCGTCGATATGCACCTCGGAGAGCTGCTTGCGCTTGCTGCCCAGGCTTTTGCGCATCTTCTGCCAGAAAGACGAGGCATCGATCAACTGCACCTTACCCTTGCGTTGCGCGGGCTTGCGGTTACTGACGATCCACACGAAGGTACTGATGCCGGTGTTGTAGAACATGTCGGTGGGCAGTCCAATAATGGCTTCGAGCAGGTCGTTCTCGATCACGTAGCGGCGGATTTCGCTTTCGCCGCTGCCAGCACCCCCGGTGAACAGCGGCGAACCGTTAAGCACGATGCCGAAGCGGCAACCGCCGTCCATCGCCGGGCGCATCTTGGAAACCAGGTGCAGCAGAAACAGCATGGAGCCGTCGGAAACGCGCGGCAGGCCGGGACCGAAACGGCCGTCGTGGCCCTTCTGTTCGTATTCCTGGCGGATAGCTTTTTCAACTTTTTTCCATTCCACTCCAAAGGGCGGGTTGGAGAGCATGTAGTCGAATTTCTTGTCCGGGTGGCCGTCATCCGAGAGCGTGTTGCCGAAAATGATGTTGCTGACATCCTGCCCCTTGATGAGCATGTCGGCCTTGCAGATGGCGTAGGACTCGGCGTTGAGTTCCTGGCCGTAGACATTGAGCCGGGCATCCGGGTTGTGGGCGTGCATGTAGTCGGCAGCCGCGGATAACATTCCGCCCGTGCCCGCCGTTGGATCGTACAGCGTGCGGATCACGGGTTTGTTGAGTTCGTCGTCGTCCTCGACAAACAGCAGGTGCACCATGAGATCGATAACTTCACGCGGGGTGAAGTGCTCCCCGGCGGTTTCGTTGGAAATTTCAGCGAACTTGCGGATCAGCTCCTCGAACACCAGCCCCATCTGCTCGTTGCTGACTGCTTTTGGATGCAGGTCGATATTGGCGAAACGTTCCGTGACATGGTAGAGCAAGCCGCATTTGTGCAAGCGCTCGACCTGCGTGAGAAAGTCGAAACTTTCGAAAATATCCAGGATGGAGAACGAAAATCCTTCGACGTATTGCCGAAGATTTTCGCGGAGACTATCCTGATCGCCCATGAGCGTTTTCAGATCCATCCGCGAAGTGTTGTAGAACTTGTGCCCCGCGGCCCGTTGCAGAAAAAGATCCGGGTTGATCCCGGCTTTCTGTTTATCCGCCAGTTCGGCCAACACAGCTTTCTTGGTTGGTTCCAGCACGCAATCCAGACGGCGCAGCACGGTGAACGGCAAAATGACCTTGCCGTATTCCGATTGCCGATAATCGCCGCGCAACAGATCAGCCACGGACCAGATGAAGGAAGATAACGCTTGTTGGTTCATGGGTTATTTTTATCTGAAAAATGCGAGTAGCTTAATGCTATTTGACGACGGGCTTGGTGTTGCCCTGCGTGATGCGCTGCACGCGCTCCAGCAGTTCTTCCCAACTGACGTTTCGATTGTAACCCAACACCGTAATGGCCGGGATGCCGCTGCCCTTGACGATCACGTAGCCGCCTTGCACCGGCTCTATCCCGTCCATCGCGCAGATGCCGTTGCGCAGGCGGCACGACAGGCCGATGCGGTCGTAATTGAATTCCTTGAAGAAGCGCAAGAAACTGCGCTGTATCGCCGCGGCGGCGCCGGCGCCGCCCAGCGCCGAGATGTTTTCCACCGCGCGCTGCGAAATTTTCTTCGGATAGCGTCCCGGACTGCTGCGGAAACTGGCGTCGAACTTCACCGGCTTCCAGGACGACAATTCCAGCCCGCTCACATCACCGTCAAGATGGCCGCTCATCGCGCCGAAAGAGAAGGTGCGGGTGAGCAGGTCGAGGTCGAGGTTGCGCATGCGGATATCGGCGTTAAATCTGGGCGCCAGTCCCAGCGGTTGATGCAGGGCCAGGTTGCTCACGGCCACTTGGCCGTCGAAAATATCGAACTGCATGGCTCCATCCATCGCCAACTCCCCGTCCGAATAAGTTACCAGCGGCACCGTCGCGCCCAGTCTGCCCTCCATGCGCGGCCACCCCAGCGCATGGGAAAATTCGCCCATCGAGATCGGCGCGAGCTGCGAGGCGAAGTGGCCGTACCATTTGCTGTCACGCACGGCAGCCGAAATATTCCGCAGAATGACCGCGCCATCCAGTACCGGAACCTTCCATTCGGTCGCGGTGAGCGACCAACCTTCAAGATTGGCCGCGAGATCGGCCTCGCCCAGCGCCAATTTCAATATTCGCCCGCCGTTAAAGCGCACATTGGCGGTGGTTATCGAGTTCAACACCCAGGGCACGCTGGCGTTGACCTTGTAGAGCGCGAAACGGCCGTTCTTGTCCTCGACGTCAACATCGTGCAGCATGAGGCGAAAGGCGTTGAGCTGCCCGCCGCTCAGGCTGGCCTGAATATCGAGGCTGCCGGCGGTTTCCAGATTGCCCAGCATGGTCTTTCCCAGAAAGGGCTTGGCCAATGCCTCATAGCCTTTATCCGCATGCAAGTCCCGGCCGGAAAGTTCCAGGCTGGCAACGGACTTGTCCGCCATATTCAGGCGGCCGCTGAAGGCGACCTTGCCGATGCCGCTCAGCTCGGCGCTGCCCACATCCACCTGCAGCGATTCGGTTGTCCACCAACCCTGGACTTGTAGTGCATGCCCCGCGGTCAGGTACAAAGGCTGCCAGAACACTTCGCCCTCGCGCCATTGAATACCGGCCTGTCCTTGCCAGCGCTCGTTGCCGCGGCTGGCATCGAGCTTGACGCGGCCGCCGATCTTCTCGCCGGCGTGCAAACCATCGGCATCGCTGAACGTCGCGTCGCGCAGGTCGAGGTCGGCCTTCAATCGCTTGAGTTCGCGCCCTTCTCCTGCAAACTCGGCACGGCCGGAGGCCGTACCCTTGCTCACATTGACGGGCAACGCATAGTTCTTGGACAGCGCGGCGAGGTCGGCCTGCTTGAGGTTGGCAATTCCCTGCCAATGTCCGTCGGCATTTACCGTAGCAGTGAGGTTTTCAACCTGCGCGGAGGGGTGGCTGATCTGGCCGATATGGATTTCGATGCGGCTGACGGCCAGCGCCGGCGTGGCGGCAAACAGCCAGAGACACGGAAGCAACCGCCGATGCACGCCGATGAACGCCGATATCGGATGCTTATCCGCGCTCATCGGCGGCCGATCAGTCCGGGAATACCCCGGTGGAAAGATAGCGGTCGCCGCGATCGCAGACAATCGAGACGATTACCGCATTTTCCACTTCCTTCGATAATTCCAGCGCGGCGAACAAGGCCCCGCCGGAGGAAATTCCCGCGAAAATGCCTTCTTCGCGTGCCAGACGACGCGTGGTTTCTTCGGCGTCCTGCTGGCCGACGTCCATCATGCGGTCGATGCGCCTGAAATCGCAGATTTCCGGCAGGTATTCTTTCGGCCATTTGCGGATGCCGGGAATCTGCGCGCCGTCCTTGGGTTGCACGCCGACGATCTGGATCGCCGGGTTCATTTCCTTGAGGTAGCGCGATACGCCCATGATGGTGCCGGTAGTGCCCATGCTGGAAACGAAGTGGGTGATTTTTCCATCGGTGTCGCGCCAGAGTTCCGGGCCGGTGCCTTCGTAGTGCGCCAGCGGATTATCCGGGTTGGCGAACTGGTTAAGGATGATGCCGCGGCCTTCGGCCTGCATCCTGTCGGCCGTATCCCGCGCCAGTTCCATGCTGCCCGCCTTGGGGGTCAGCACCAGTTCGGCGCCATAGGCTTTCATCGTCTGGCGGCGCTCCAGGCTCTGGCTGTCGGGCATCACCAGAATCATTTTATATCCCATGATCGCCGCCGCCATCGCCAGGGCGATGCCGGTATTGCCCGAGGTCGCCTCGATCAGCGTATCGCCGGGCTTGATTGCGCCGCGCGCTGCTGCGTGCCGAATCATCGACAGCGCAGGCCGGTCTTTCACCGAACCGGCCGGGTTGTTGCCTTCCAGCTTGACCAAGATCGTATTACTGGTTTGGCCCGGCATGCGCTGGAGCCTGACCAGCGGCGTATTGCCGACGAAATCCTGCAAGGTTTTATACATGCTCATTTATTTTTTAACGAATGCCAGAATAATTGCATAGACAGCCAATGCGCTAAATGCGATCAATGACAATTGCGGAATGGTGAGGCCGAACAGCGTCCAGTCGATTGCCGAGCACTCGCCGGTGCCCTTGAACACCAGTTCCATGGCCTTCTTGAACGGAAAGCGCTCGAAAATATAGTCGAAGCCCGCGCCACACTCGGCCATCACTTCATCCGCGTGGTTCTGTATCCAGATATGGCGTAGCGCGATGCCGGCGCCGACGGCCGCCACCGCAAATTGCAGCGCGCCATGGACCTTGCGCCAGATGCCGGATGGATTATGCAGCGCGGCGATCAGGAATGTCGTCCCCAGCGCCATGAAAGCGATGCGCTGCGAAATGCACAAAGGGCAGGGTTCGAGGTGGTCGCGCACCTGGAGATAGAGAGCCAGCGCCACCAGGCCGAACGCCGCCAGAAAACCCAGGCCGTAGCCCAGGCGGCCGGAAAGCAGTTTATTCATGAATCACCGGACACCAGAAATGAAAGCCGTCAGTATAATGGACGCCGTCAATTTTCTGTTCGGCCATTCATTTCATAATCATGCTAGAAAAACTCATCGCCATCCTTGCCGGCTGGATCATCGCCGTCATTTCCACCCTGGGCTACGGCGGCATCGTGCTCTTGATGGCCATCGAATCGGCCTGCATTCCGCTGCCGTCGGAAATCATCATGCCGTTTTCCGGCTACCTGGTGTTCAAGGGCGAAATGACGTTGTGGGGCGTGGCGCTGGCCGGCGCAATAGGCTGCGTGGTGGGATCGATTCCCGCCTATTACCTGGGCGTCTACGGAGGCCGGCCGCTGGTGGAAAAATACGGCAAGTGGGTGTTGATCTCGCACCATGATCTTAAGCTCGCCGACCGCGCCTTCGAAAAATACGGCGAGATTATCATTTTCGTCGGCCGACTGTTGCCGGCGGTGCGCACTTTTATCGCTTTCCCTGCCGGCATCGCCCGCATGCACATGGGGCGCTTCATCGCCTACACCTTCGTCGGCTCGCTGATCTGGTGCTGGGTGTTGGCGTTTGTCGGCATGAAACTGGGCGAAAACTGGACCAGCCTGAAAGTTTATTTCCACAAATTCCACATTGTGCTGACCATCGCTGCCGTGGTTTTTCTGATATGGTATGTACGGCGCCACTTGAAATTACTGAGACATCATCATTAGAATAGGCCGCTTATAATCGGGGGAATTAATCAGATGAACAAGCTCATCCACTGGCTCACCGGCAGCATACGCAACAAACTGTTGATGATTACCGGTACCGGCACTTCCTTGTTACTGGCGGCGGCGTTGCTGGGCCTGTGGAACGCCTGGAGCGTAAGCCTGCTGCTGAAGCCGGAGGATGCCGCACGATTCCAGCAGAACATTTACATCACCATGGGCCTGATGGTGCTGGCCGTCATTCTCGCTTTCGGCAGCTTTCTCTGGCTGGTGCAGAAAAACATAACCACACCGGCCCACCAGCTTGCGCGCGACCTCGACCGCCTGGCCCAAGGCGACTTCACCCAGGCCGTGGCGAAGACCACGCACGACGAATTCGGCGAAGTGGCTGCCAGTGCGGAAAAAATCCGCCGCGATCTGGGGACCATCATTACCCATGTAAAAAGCTCGACCATCAAGGTTTCGCAAGCCGCCAGCGCTTTGGTCAGCGCTTCGGCACAGGTGGTTTCAGGCTCGCAGAGCCAGAGCGAATCAGCCGCGGCCACCGCGGCGACTTTCGAAGAGGTAACCGCCAGCATCAATTCCGTAGCGGCAAACGCCGAAAATGTACGCAAACTGTCGCAGGACAGTCTGGGCCACACCGCCACCGGCAACCAGCGTCTGGAGGAATTGACGCGGCAAATGGATGACGCCGTTGCGGCGATCGAGGCAATCATGCGCTCGGTGAACGAGTTTGTCGCCAATACTAGCGTCATCACCACGATGACCCAGCAGGTCAAGGATATCGCCGACCAGACCAATTTACTGGCGCTCAATGCCGCCATCGAAGCTGCGCGTGCCGGCGAGCAGGGGCGCGGCTTTGCCGTAGTGGCCGACGAGGTGCGCAAGCTGGCGGAAAAATCCGCCCAATCCGCCAACGAAATCGACACCGTCACCCGCGCGCTCGGCCAGCAATCGGAGCAGGTCAACAGCACCATAGAGCAGGGCCGCCAGCTACTGCAGGCCAGCAAGAACAATACCCAAAACGCCGCCCAGGCCATGCATCACATCAATGAAGCGGTGGAACGCTCCAACCTTGGCGTGGATGCTATCGCGCTCTCGGTCAAGGAGCAGACTTCCGCCAGCAACGATATCGCCAGTCACATCGCGCTCATCGCCAGCATGGCCCAGGAAAACACCACAACCGTGCAGCAAACCGCACAGGCGGCGCAGCATCTGGAGGAGTTATCCAGCGAGCTGGAAAAATCCGTCAGCGGCTTCAAGGTTTAAAAAACTTTCAGCAAAACCAATGCGCTGGCTGATAGCCGATAGCTATTTTAATTCCACCAGCTGCCCATGCGCCATGAAAAATACGCCCTTGCGCACCGGCAGCCCTTCCCCGACGAATAAGCCGGCATAACGCTCCAGCTGCGGACGGTAGCGTTCGGCCTGGCGGCTCAGCGAATCCGGCGGCACCTCGTCGCCCAGGCGGGCCGATTTATAGTCGATCACCCAGCGTTCGCCGTTTTCGATGAACGTCCTGTCGACGATATGCGTGGCAATGCGCCCATTGTCGGCGGTCGCCAGCGCCAGCTCCGACGCAGCGTTTCCCCTGGACTGCAGCACCCAGCGCCCGGATTCGCTGCCCAAGGTCGCGCACAATACCGCGGCGACACGCCGGGCACTCCGCGAGGCCTGGTCTTCGGCATGGCCTTGCCGCATCAGCCAGCGCTGCATCGCGGGATGCAGTTCGCCAACCCGCTGTGCCGACCAATTGGCCACTCCTTCGCCGACGATCATTTCCATATAGAGATGCGCCAGCGTGCCGCAATCGGCTTCCAGATTGCCGCGTTCGGGCGGCGCGGCCTCGGCATCGCCAGAATCCCATGCGGGAGCGGGCTCGGCAGCCCCCGTCAGCAAGGCCGGCACAGCCGGCCGATGCAGCCGGATCAGCTTGGGGATGAAATCGGCTTCATCGGCAGCCGCAGCCTCCGGCATCCGGCGTGGCGGCGTATGGAGATATTCGCCGCCCACCGTATCCCATAACAGCGCCAGAAAAGTATTGGCGGGCGGCTTGATCTCGCCCCTGGCATCGAGGCAGACCGCCCCCACCAGATGCAGCCGGCGCTCCGTCCGCGTCGCGGCCACATACAGCACGCGCGCCGCCTCATTGGCCCCGCGCTCCCGCTCCAGGCTCTGCAGATAATCGTAGGCGCTGGGGAAAGCGCCGCGCCTGTGCCCGGGCACCATCGGCGCGGCGATTAACTGCGGCCCGGCTTCCGCGATCGACACTTCTTCCCACAGCAACAGGGATTCATCGGTCTTTTTCGGAATGCGGTGCAGGCCGGGCAGGATGACGGTATCGAACTCCAGCCCCTTGGATTTATGAATGGTCATGAATTGCAGCGTGCCGTCGGCCTGTACGTCCGGCGCGGCGTAGAGATGCTCCATTGCCGCTTCCAGCTGCGCAAAGTCGAAGCGCCCCGCGGCGTCCAGATTGTCGATCAAGTCGAGAAACGCCTGCACGTCGCGCACGTCGCCGCTATCCCACAGGCAATACGGCCCGGCCAGCTTGAGCCAGGCCGCCTCGATCCAGCGCCGCGTGGTCTGGCGACCGCGATGGGCAAACGCCTCGCCGATGACGCTGCGCACGTGCAGCAACCGCTGCCTGCCGTCATCGGACAAGCGGGCCAGCCTTTGCTCGTCCTGCATCAGCTGCCAGATGGTCGCCACATGGTCATCCGCGGCCAGCGCATGCAGATCGGAAAGCCGCAGCCCGCACCAGGGCGCACGCAGCACCGCCAGCCAATGCACGCGGTCGGCGCGATGATGCAGGGCTCGGGTCAGCGCCAGCACATCCTGCACCGTCTGCCGGCCTGAAAGCGCCTCGATTTCCACTGCCTGGAAGCGCAAGTGTGGCCGATGGCGCCGGATTTCCGCCACCAGCGCATCCAGATGGGCGCGGGCCCGCACCAGCACCGCGATGCTGCGGCCCGGATGTTCGGTCCGTTCGCGTTCGATCAGGTCGGCTACAAAGCAGGCTTCCAGCATGGCGGCCTCGCCGCCCCGGCTGTTTTTCTCCAGCACCAGGGGATGCACGGTAACGCCCTCGCCGGGCGCGCGCTCGCGCGTCGCGGCGAACGGACGATAGCGAATCGCCCCCCGGGTAACGCTATCCTTGGGCGGAAAAACGCGCTCGAACGCGCGGTTGACCCACTCCACCACCGCCGGGCAGGAACGGTTGTTGCGCGTGAGATGCAACGGCTGCAGCCTGAGGTGGCCGACACCGAACTCGGCCACTTGCAGGAACAGGCCGACGTCGGCCTTGCGGAAACGGTAAATCGACTGCATCGGGTCACCGACGCAGAACAGGGTGCGCCCGTCGCCCTCCTCCCAGCCCTGCGTCAGCCGCCGCAATAGCTCGACCTGCGCCGGGCTGGTATCCTGGAACTCGTCCACCAGCAGGTGCCGGATGCGGTAATCCAGCCGCAACGCCAAGTCGGTGGGGCCGGTGTCGTCCTCCAGCGCCTGCAATGCCCGGTACGACACCTCGACGAAATCCACCTCGCCCGCTTCCTGGAACACCGTCCACAAATGCATGGCCGCCAGCTGCAGCACCCGCGCCAGGCTGCCGATGATGCGCCATTCCTCGTCGCCGTGCCGCGGCGCCGGCAAGTCGCGGATACGGGCCAATGGCTGCGGATCGGGCAGGGCGGCGATGATGTCGAGCAATGCCTGCTTGTGGCTGCGGCCTTCGTCGGTGGCGGGAAAGCCCTGGCGCTTGTCGAGCGCCTTGCGCCAGCCGCCGTCGCCGGTCAGCAGCAGCTCGCACACGCTGCGCCACAGGGGCAGGGCTTCCGGCGTCGCCGCAAGCGGCGTCTCCCAGTCCAGCAACAGCGCGATTCCGTGGCCGCAAGCCAGATTGGCCGCAGCGAAGCGCGCGACCGGCATCAACTTGGTCTGCCACGCCGGCGGCAGGATCTCGGCGGCGCGCGCGATGTCGTGCCGCACCAGGTGGCGCAGTGCGGCCTCTACCTCCAGCTGCACGGATTCATGCCCGGCATGCTGCAGCCACTGGTCGCGTTTTGCCAGCATGGTTGCGAGCTGGTCGGTCAGCCGCACCGTGTCGTTATCGAAGTAGCGCAACGCCTCCGTCACCGCGCCTGCACCGCCCTCTTCCTCCAGCATCGCCAGCGCGCGGCGCGCCGCTTCGCGGTAGTGCACCGACGCATCGTCGCTCATCCCCGGCTGCGCGCCGAAACGGCTCATCAGCGGCATCTGCCGCACGAGAACGCTGGAAAGCGCATCGATGGTATTGATGCGCAGCCGCCCCGGCTGCGCCAGCAAATCCCAGCCCAGCGTGCCGGAGCGCGCCAGCGCCGCAGCCGCGACCTCGCGCGTGGTCTGCTTGTGCGGCCTGTCGACGGCAACGCCGTCCGCCGCATCCTGCAAGCTCTGCAACACCCGGCTGCGCATCTCCGCGGCGGCCTTGTTGGTGAAGGTAATGGCGACGATTTCCTCGGGCTCGCCCACCACCGACAGCAGTTTCAGGTAGCGCTGGGTCAAAAGCTCGGTCTTGCCCGCGCCGGCGGGGGCCTCGACGATGAAGGATTCCAGTGTCAGCGCACGTTCGCGACTGGCTGCGTCTTCAAGCAGCAAATCACGCATGGTCATTTCCGCCCGATTTCCGTTCGAACTGCAGTTTCCGTTCCGGCAGCCGCAGCAAGGGCTTCACCTCGCAATACGCCAGATCGTCCTCTTTCGCGAAGCTCACCGCCGCCTCCCCCGCCCTGATTTCATTGGCGATGGCTGCGATGCTGGTCTTCCAGTGCGCCAGCACGCTGGGCCAGTCGGGAAACGAGACTTCGTCAAACAGCTTGCGCGCCTGCTCCAGCCCATCCACACCGGGCAGGGTGTCGGGCAGATGGGCAATGCCGATGAATCTCTGCTCGTCGGCGCGCACCTTGGCGAAACAGACGGCGGCGATTTCGCCCTCGGACAAGGCCAGGGCTGTATAAATCGGCAGTTGCGGCTCGGTGATGCGGGTCTCCGCCCAGCTTTTATGGCTGACGACGGAGCCGGTCTTGTAATCGAGCACCACCAGCCGGCCGTCTTCCAGCGCATCCACGCGATCCAGCGTGAGGTCGACCGCGATGCCTTCGATCGTGAGCGATACGCGACGCTCGCATTCCCGCACGGTGAACGGGCTGCGGCCCCGCTCGAATTCCAGCCAGGCCGTGAGCAAAAATTGCAAACGCTGCTTTTCCAGCGCGAGAAAATGCTCGGGCAAAGGCTTGTCCAGCGCCAGGCTGAACTGCCGCACGCCCTGCTCCACCGCCTGGGTGGCGGCGTGTTGCAGCGCGGTTTCATCCATCGCCAGCAAATCGGCGGAACCGCGCCCGTTCCAGAAGCATTGCAGCACGGCATGCAGCAAGGTGCCTCTATCCATGCTGTCCAGCCCTTCCACAGGCTCTTCCAGCGCGCGCGCGCCGAGGCGATATTGGTAATACGCCCAGGCCGGGCAGATGGCTTGCGCGCGCAGCAGGCCGGCGCCGCCGCGCACTTTCTCGCCTTCCGCCACCGGCGGCGCCAGGTGATCGTCCAGCCATTGCAGCTCCATTTTCTGAGCCAGACGTTCGGCCAAGGTCGCAGCGGGCAGCGGGGCCTCTTTAATAACTGCCATGCCCGCCAGTAACGGGCTAGGACGCAGTTCGCGCTCGCCGTCGCGGCACACCCACGAGAACACCACCTGCGGCGCGCTATGCAGCAGGCGCTGCTGTATCGCCGCGGCAAACTCCGCCTGCACGCGGCTGCACGAGTTCGGCGCATTGGCGCGACGCTGCGCCTCGGCCGGCAGCAACGGGTTGGGCCGCGCGGGCGGCGGCCAGACGTGGTCGTTCATGCCCATTACCCACACCGCGGTGAGCGGCGCGCCCTGGGCTTCCAGCATGCCCATGACCTGCAAACGCGGCTCGCTCGCCGCCTCCGGCTGAAAGATGCGCTCGCGGGTGAGGCGCGCCAGCCGTTGCAGCGCTTCGGCCGCCGCGACGGGGCCCAACACTGCATCGAGGCCGGAAAATTCCAGCAGCGCTTCCGTCCATGCCTGCCGCGCCTGGAATTCATGGCTGGACAAGCCGCGCGCTCCCGGCCAGCCGGTATTCTTGAGCAACTGGACAAACGCGGCGGCCCAGGCCGATGGCGTCTCTCGTTTCGGCCAGGCGGCAGCAGCTGCGATCAAGGCTGCAAGATGCTGGGCCAGGCGCGGCAAGCCCTCCATCGTATTGGCGAGCCGCAACAGCTGTTCCAGCGACAGCGTCGCGCCCAGCTTGCGGCGCATGCGCGCATCCAGCCGGGCACGGGCATCGGCTTCGCTCTCACCGGCCGACCAGTAGACATCGCCCAGCAGGCTCGTGACGTCGTGCTGCGGCAAGCGGTAGCGCTGCGTCGCCAGCCGCAGCAGCGCCAGCGCGGTGGAAACCAGCGGGATTGATGCCAGCGGCGCGCCCAGGGAAAAATCGTAGCAGCGCGGCGCCTCGGCCTCTCCCGGGTGGATCGTCTCGGGGTGCAGCACGTCGTCGAGAATAGCCGACAGTCTGCACCGCAGCGCGCCCAGTTCCGGCGCCACGATGGCGATGCGCGCCTGCGGGTTGCCGGCCAGGCAGGCTTTGGCCCACGCGGCGGCGGCGCGGCATTCCGCCTCGACGTCATCATAGGCAGCCTGAACGGCATCGGCCGCGGCATCCAGGCTCAGCGGCCAGCGCTCCATCCGGATTCCACGCGCCTCGAGAACATCAAATAAGCGCTGCTCCTGCGGGCTGATGCGGTCGAAACCCGCCAGAAAAATAACGGCAGGCAATAAGCCACTGTACCGTTGCAGGCACTCAACCTGAATCTCCGTCAGGCTGGTCGCGTCCAGCGCAGCGCTTTTGCGGCACAGCGTTTTGAAGGTGCTGCGCCAGTGCAGGAATTGCCGCGTTTCCTCGGTCTGTTCGCCCGGCGCGAGCAAGACATTCCATTCCGTCAGCAGCCGGCTTGCTTCCATCGCCGCATCGGCCATGCCGGCGCGGTCGAACAGCGCGGCCGCGGGTTCGTTCTGCAGCCCGGCCTCGATCGCCCGCTCCCACAGAATCCGCTCCTGCATCGCGCCCAGCAGCATGCGGGGCGCACGGTCGGCCTCCACTTCGCCCGTCAGCCAGGCCTGGTTAAATACCCCGTCCAGCCATTGCGCGACTGTCAGTGCCCGCAACGGCTGCCACTGGCTCAAACCTTGCGCGATTTGCGTTTTACCGTGCGCCAGGCACAGGCTGCGCGCCAGGCGGTGGGTGGAGCACAGCACAACGGTGCTATCACCCATGCTTGATCTCGTTGGCTATGCCGTGCGGCACATGCCCGGTCGGCACATGCAGCCGGGCGGATTCGCAATGCTTTTGCTGGTCGTCGAAAAAAATATCCGCGCCGAAAGCCTGCAAGAACGGCCCCTTGCCCATGCCCGCCAGGAACAGCGACTCGTCGATGCGGATGCCCCAGTGGCGCAGGGTGCGAATCACCCGTTCGTGCGCCGGCGCACCGCGGGCCGTCACCAGCGCGGTGCGTATCGGCGAGGCGTCCGGCGGATATTCCGACTGGATGCGGTGCAGCATCCCCAGGAAGTTCTTGAACGGCCCGCCGGGCAGGGGCTGTTTCGCAGCAGACAGCTCGCTGCTGGAAAACGCCTCCAGCCCCTCCTCCTTGAACACCCGTTCCGCCTCGTCCGAGAACAGCACCGCATCGCCGTCGAACGCGATGCGCAGCTGCGCGGTTTCGTTCTGGCCGACATGGGACGGCAGGATGGTGGCCGCCGCGTAGCCCGCCTCCAGCGCCGTGCGCACGTCGTCCGGGTTGGCCGACAGGAACAGGTGGATGCCGAAGGCCGGCACATAGCGGAACGGGCTCTCGCCGCGCGTGAACGCCGCCCGCGTGATGTCGAGCCGGTGATGGCGGATGGAATTGAAAATACGCAGGCCGGTATCCGAGCTGTTGCGCGACAGCAGGATCACCTCCACGCGCGGATGATCGAGCCCGGCATCGTTCAGTGCCAATAGCTTCCTGGTCAGGCCGAATGCCACCCCCGGCTGCAGCGGATCGTCCTCGTGCTCGATCTGGTAGCGGCAGTAGGCTTCCACGCCTTCAGTCTCGAACACATGGTGGCTGGCGGAAAGATCGAACAGCGCGCGCGAGGCGATGCCGATCACCAGCCTGTCGCCGGTGATTTCCGGTTTTAACGTATTGCTCATGGCTTGATTAGAGCGCATTTCAGCGGGAAACGAAAGATGCTCGCCAGCCCAATGATTTACCCTCGACGGAAAACTTTGACGGCACCTGACCGCAGAGCGCGATAAAATCCGCTTCATGGCAGACCAGAAAAACTACATCACGCCCGAAGGCTACGCCCGGCTCAAGGAAGAATTCGACCACTTGTATCGCAACGAACGTCCCAAGGTGGTGAGCGATGTGGCCTGGGCGGCGTCCAACGGCGACCGCAGCGAAAATGCGGACTACATCTACGGCAAGCGCCGGCTGCGGCAGATCGACTCGCGGCTGCGTTTCCTGATGAAGCGCATGGATCTGGCAGAAGTGGTCGATCCGGCGCGACAGCAAGGGTTGGAGAAGGTGTATTTCGGCGCCTGGGTAACACTATATTCGCCAGCCCAGGAGTCGGAGCAGACTTACCGCATCGTCGGCCAGGACGAGCTGGAACCGTCGAAAGGCTGGATCAGCTGGATTTCGCCGCTGGCCCGCGCGCTGCTCGGCAAGGGCGAGGGCGACACGGTGCGCTTGCAGACGCCGGGCGGCGCGGAAGAGTTCGAAGTCATTGCGGTGAGCTACGCGTCGCCGGAAACCGGCGGCTGATCGGCCTGACAGCCCTGCGCCCACCTTGATTGCGGCTTTCACCCTGGAGTGCGTAGTCACTATTTCTTGTGCCTGATCAAGGGAAAACTCAGTACAATTCAATAAAATATGTCGGCCGGAACAACCTGCGGCCGGCCCGAATCTTCCTGAGAAACAATCATGGCAAAACGAAAAATTCATGGTTACCCGGTCCTCATCCTCGGTGCCGGGCGTGGAGGTTATGCGCTGCTCGAGATGTTCATGGAAGACGAACTGGTACAGGTGGTCGCCATTGCCGATCCGAATGCCGATGCGTCCGGCATGAAGCTGGCGGAGAGCCATGGCATCCCGGCTTATACCGATGTGCGTGAAGCCTTGAAGATGTGCAAGGAATATTCCGACTGCATCGTCTACAACCTGACGCACGCCGACGACGTGGTCGCAGACGTGGAAGATATTTTCGGCAACAAAAAAGTTACCAGCGGTCCGGAAGCCAAACTGTTCTGGCAGATCGTCACCAACCTGAAGCGCATCAAGGGCGAACTCGAAAACAGCCAGAACCAGCTCAATGCGATCATCCATCACGCGATGGACGGCATCATCACGATTACCGAGTCGGGCGAAATCCAGGGCTTCAACCCTGCCGCCGAAGAAGTGTTCGGGTATAAGCAGCAGGAAGTGTTGGGCAAGAATGTGCGCATGCTGATGCCCGAGATCACCCAGCGCGAATACGACACTTATATCAATCGCTATTTATATTCCGGCGAAGGAGAAATCCTCGGCGTGCGCGGACGCGAGGTGGTCGCCGTACGCAAAAACGGCAAGCAGTTCCCGATGGAGCTGTCGGCCTCGGAAATGATGCTGAAAGGCCAGCGCTACTTTGTCGGCATCGTCCGCGACGTAACCGAACGCAAGCAGGTCGAGCAGAAAATCACGCACCTGGCCCATCACGACTATCTTACCGGCCTGCCCAACCGCGCCCTGTTCCTGGACCATCTGGAAAGAGCGATCCCGCTCGCAAGACGCGGCTATTACAAGGTGGCGATACTGTTTCTCGACCTCGACGGCTTCAAGCGCGTCAATGACACGATGGGCCACGACGCGGGCGACCTGCTGTTGAAAGAAGTTTCCGCCAGACTCAAAAGCATCATCAGAAACTCGGACACCGTTGCCCGCATAGGCGGCGATGAATTCACGTTCGTGCTGAACAATATCGGCGAGAATGAAAATGCGTCGGTGGTGGCACAGAAAATCATCAATGCGCTATCCGCCCCGGTCGACCTGAAAGGCCGGCAATGCCATATCGGCGGCAGTATCGGCATCTCGATCTATCCCGACGATTCCAAGAATTTCGACACGCTGCTGAGCCAGGCGGATGAGGCCATGTATCTGGCCAAGCAGAGCGGCAAAAACACCTTCAAATTTTACCGGGAGCTCGGAGAAGCATGATTCAGGCAGCGCAGCGACTTTGAGGACGGCTTTCAGGCCATCAGCGAAGCCAGTTCGGTATTGGCTGCCGCCAGCCGCCGCACCAGAATCCCGAGGAAAGCGCGGTTGAATTTCAGCTGCAGATTGTCGGAGGCCTGCAACAGTGCATCGGCCTTGATCTTGATCAGCGTGACCGTGCCGGCTGCGGTAATGCTGGCGCTGCGCATGGACCTGGTCTGCTCGATGTAGGCCATTTCGCCGAAACAATCGCCTGTTTTCAGCGTGCTGAGCAGTTTCTGCACTTTGGTCACGCGCACCTCGCCATCGGCCAGGATGAAGAACGAATTGCCGATGTTACCTTCCTTCACCAGCGCCGTTCCCGCAGAGAGCTTGCGCCATCCGCTGATACGCAGCACCTCCCACAGCTCCACCTCGGTAAATCCTTCAAAAAAAGACAATCCCTTGAGCAGATTGAATTTTTCAGAATCGGTAATGACTTTTTCCGTAACCCTGGCCGGCCTGACGCAGGCTGCGAGATCAGAGGCAAAGTCCGCCCAGTTGTGGTAACGCGCAGCAAGCGTTTTCTCCATCGCCTTGTGTACGATGCGCGCCAGTTCCGACGATATTTCCGGACGTAGCGCACGCACGTCGTGCGGCGCTTCGTTCATGATCTTATGGATCAGCGCATAGGCATTATCGGCGTCGTAGGGAAAACGACCGGTCAGCAGGCGGTACAGCACCACGCCCAGCGAATAAATATCGGTCTGGTGGGTCAGGTTTTCTTCGCGCACCTGTTCCGGCGACATATACGCGGGCGAACCGACGCCGGCCAGTTGGGTCTGTTCCATGCTGGGCATCAGCGCTGCGCCGAAATCGGTTATCTTGATCTCGCCGTTGTCGCACAACATGATATTGGCGGGCTTGATGTCGCGGTGGATGATGCCCTGGCGGTGGGCGAAATCGAGTGCGGTACAGCATTTGAAAATGATCTGCATCACGCTGGCGATCGGCAGCAGGCCGTCCGGCACGGCGTGTTCGTCCAGCGCCGTGCCGCGCACCAGCTCCATGACGATATACAGCTGCTCGCCCTCGACCGAGGCATCGAAAATATTGACGACGTGCGGATGGTTGAGCTTGCCCACCATCGCGGCTTCGGTCATGAACAGCTTTTCGAACTTGCGGCGCTGGTCGTCGTTGGCGAAGCCGGCGGGATTGAACACCTTGATCGCCACATCGCGGTTGGTGAACGGATCGATGCCGCGATACACCACGCTGGTGGCGCCGCGGCCCAGCTCATCGAACACCGCGTATTTGCCGATGTTGAGAGGTGTCGTCAAGCTATGCTTGTTCTGCTTCTGTGGCGATACGAGGGAACTCGCTGTCGGCCCGGCCTTCGAACAAATCCACGGTGCGCGGGCAGCGCGTAACCTTGCTGCATTGCGTGCGTTTGCTGCGGGCGGCGGCAAGGTCGACGTAGGGCGTTTCGCTCACGCGGAAATATCCCGCGCCGGCCAGCTTGTCGGCATCGGTTTCGAAAATGCTGGCGGGAGTCCTGAGATTTTGCAGGGTCAGCCGTCCCTTGCGGTCGACTTTCAATACCAGGTAGACGGTCACGTTGCCGGCCGCCCGGCGTTTTCCCCATGTTTCGCCTGCGTGAATTTGCATAATCGGCAGTCTAGCAGCCTCCGGGCGCAAAATAAATCGCTTCAGCACCGGTACGCATCGGATTGTTTGGCAAACCCCAGCCCAAAAACATCGCCAGGGCTATCCGTCTGCTTTAGAATCCTCCGGTTTTCAGTCTTTAAAATGGAATTTTTTCATCCTTGCACGCTCACAGCTCCGTCGCAGCAATTTATCGGCAGGATTTAAGGTTCCATTAAGCATTTCCACATAATCTGACGATGACATGATCGGTTGCGATACATGCCACAACACAACACCAAGGAGATCACCGCATGAATCAATCGCGCTTCAACCCCGGACTGCATGCCGCACTGCTGTTCGCTCTCGGCCTGACCGTCGCCCCGGCGGCATTGGCGGATGGCAAGGGTGTGGCTTATGTATCCAACCAGGATGGCGGGGTAACCGTCGTCGATCTGGAATCCATGGAAACCAGGGGCACCCTGGACATTGAAGCCAAAGGCCCGCGCGGCATCGGCATCACCGCCGACGGCAAGCTGCTGGTGACCGCCAACAAGGACGACGGCAATATCTCGGTACTCGATACGGCCACCGGCAAGGTCGTCAGACACATCGCTATCGGCAAGAATCCGGAGTTTGTGCGGGTGTATGACGACAAGGTCTATGTGACCTACGAACCCAGCTCCAAATCGGGCCCGCCGCCCAAGCCTGGCAGCGAGGCCGACAAAAATGACGACGACAAGATTCCGGGCCGCATCGCCATCGTCGATTTGAAACAGGGCAAGGTCGTCAAGGAAATCGTCGGCAAGCTGGAGACCGAGGGCGTCGAGTTTTCCAGGGATGGCAAAAAAATGATCGTGACCAATGAATCTGACAACTCGATTACCGTGCACGACATGAAAACCGGCAAACTGCTCAAAAGCATTGCGGTGGGTTCGTTCGGCGAGCGTCCGCGCGGCATCAAGGTCGCACCCGACGGCAAATCGTACGTAGCAACGCTGGAAATGTCGAACAAGCTGCTGGTGCTGGACGACAAACTGAACCCGGTGAAAACCATAGACACCGGGAAATCGCCTTACGGCGTCTCTTTCGACCGCGACGGCAAGCGCCTCTTTGTCGCCAGTTCCAGGGAGAAAGCGTTGCAGGTATTCGATGCCAGGACTTTCGAGAAGATCGGGGACATCCCTACCGGCGACCGTTGCTGGCATTTCAGCTTCACCCCGGACGACAGCCAGATTCTGCTGGCCTGCGGCAAATCCAACGAAGTACTGGTTATCGATACCGCGAAACTGGAAGTCACCAAACATCTTGGCGACAAGGACATGCCATGGGGTATCGTGACTTATCCGAAATCGATGGGCAGTCTGGACCGGCCCTGACCCGTCACACAATCTGCAGTTAAAGCAATCCGATTGCACCCCGCTACCGGGGTGCAATTTTTTTTGTAGTGCCGTCGCGTTTCAGGCTATGGCGCAGGAGTTGTTTTGCTGCTAGATTGCAAGCTATGGCGTGAAGATCGATTGGATAGAAGCCATGACTGAACAAGGCATACATGAGCGGTACGGCACCGATGCCGACACGACATCGTCCTTGCCGGCGCACGCTGGCCTGCGCCCTTCGGAAAACCGTTACCGCCGGCTTTTCGAAACTGCGAGGCACGGCATTCTGCTGCTCAATTTCGATACCGCGCACATCGAGGACAGCAATCCTCACCTGGCCCAGATGCTCGGCTATCCGCATACCGAACTCCTGGGAACAAGACTGTGGGAAGCGCCGCCCTTCAGAAATACCGCGCTCGACCATGCCTCGTTTATCGAACTGCAGCGCGCAGGATATCTGAGACTGGATAACCTTGCCCTGGAAACAAGGCAGGGAACCAGTATCACGGTCGAATTCACGGCCCATGTATACGAGTGCGAAGGCAGCCCCGTCATCCAGTGCCATATTCGCGACATCGAAGAAGCCGGAAATCGCTTGCAGGAACTGGCCCGTCAACTGGAAACGGCCAGGCGGGACCTGGAATCCTTCTCGCATTCGATCACGCACGACCTGCGATCGCCGCTGGGGCAGATTGACGGTTTTGCCTTTCTGCTGGGCATGGAATATGCCAACGCGAAGCTGGACGCCAAGGCCCAAGGCTATATTCAGCGCATCCGCGCCGCCACCAAACAGATGGTTGCCCTGATCGACGATTTATGGAGCCTGAGCCGCATCAGCCGGGCCGAACTCCATTCTCAGCAGGTCGATCTGAGCGATATGGCGCAAGCGCTGGCGATCGACCAGCGCAATCCGCCGCAACCGCGTAACGTGGAATTCGTCATTGCCTCCGGCCTGACCGCGACTGCGGACGCCGATCTGATGCGGATCGTGTTGGACAATCTGCTCAAGAATGCCCGCAGATTCACCGCCGGGCAAGAGCATGCCCGAATCGAGTTCGGGATGTTGGAGAATGAGGGCGAACCGGTCTATTTCATCAAAGACAATGGCGCAGGATTCGACCTTGCTGACAAGGTTCAATTGTTTACGCAGTTGCAGCGTATGAACTCGATGCAGGAATTCGACGGAGCAGGGATCAGGTTCGCGAAGGCCGAGCGCGCAATTCAACGCCAAGGCGGAAAGATATGGGCCGAAAGCGCAGCAGGCAGGGGGGCGATTTTTTATTTTACACTTTAGCTTTTACCTCAAAGTACCGGGCTGCAATGAAAGAACAGGCATATGTCATTTGACGACTTGATACTGGAAGAAATCCCCGATGGCATCATCGTCACCACCACTGACGGCAAGGTGACGCACTGGACCAAGGGCGCCGAAAGCGTGTTCGGCTATGGCAAAGCCGAGGCCATCGGGCGCTTTCTCATCGAAATCATCGTTCCCTCCGACCGCATCGAGGAAGAGCAAAGAATCCTCCGGCAGACACTGGAAAACGGCATTGCCCACTTCGAGTCGTTGCGCAAAAAAAAGGACGGCTCCTTCATCTATGTCGACGTCACCAGCAAGGCCATCCGCAACGCCGGGGGCGAAATCGAATTCATCCTGTACAGCAAGAAAGACGTCACGCCGCTGAAAGTGCTGCGCGACGCCAAACTGGTGGAGGCCAAATTCCGCGACCTGCTGGAATCCACTCCCGACGGTATCATCATGACCAATTCCACCGGCCGCATCGTGCTCGCCAATTCCCAGGCGGAAAAGCTGTTCGGTTATCGGGCCGGAGAACTGCGCGGCCAGCTGATCGAAATACTGCTGCCGGAGAGGTTCCGCGGCGGCCATGTCGGGCATCGCTCGGGGTATGTCGCGCACCCGCGCACCCGGGCGATGGGGGCGGGGCTGGAGCTTTGCGGCCTGCGCAAGGACGGCACCGAGTTTCCGGTGGAAATCAGCTTGAGTCCGCTGACCACTGAAGAAGGCACGCTGGTGATGAGCGCGATTCGCGACGTCAGCGAACGCAAACATATAGAGCGCGCGCTCAGCGAGAAGAACATCGAACTGGAAAATGCACTCCTGGCCAAGGACCGCTTTCTCGCCAGCATGTCGCACGAACTGCGCACCCCGCTCAACGCCATCATCGGCTTCACCGGCACGCTGCTGATGAAACTGCCGGGACCGCTGACGCCGGATCAGGACAAGCAATTGAAGACCATACGCTCGAGCGCCAAGCATTTGTTGTTATTGATCAATGATCTGCTCGACCTGGCCAAGATCGAATCGGGCAATGTCGAGATGCGCCTGGAACCGGTTTCCTGCCAGGAATTGATCATGGAATTGACCGAGTCATTAAGGCCCTTGGCGGAACAGAAGAATCTGGCCTTTGAGGTCAACATGCCTGAGCATCCTATCGTAGTGGAGACCGACCGGCGAGCCTTGAGCCAGATATTCATCAACCTGGTCAACAATGCGATCAAGTTCACCGACCAAGGCACGGTGCGCGTGACGCTGGACCAGCGCGAGGACAACGGCACGTTATCGACCGCAATAAGCGTGGCCGACACCGGCGTCGGCATCAAGCAGGAAAATCGCGACAAACTGTTCAAGGCCTTCAAACAACTGGATGCCTCGTCGACACGGCGGTACGAGGGTACCGGGCTGGGGCTCTACCTGAGCCAGAAATTGACCGATCTGCTGGGCGGCAACCTCTCCTTCGTCAGCAATTACGGTCAGGGCAGCACATTTACCCTGCTGCTGAAACCGCAACAGCCATCCGTATCGTCGGAGAATTGAACCATGCCCGCCCGCATCCTGATCATCGAAGACAATCCGACTAATATGGAGCTGATTGCCTTTCTGCTCGAGGCTTTCGGCTACATCCCGATCCAGGCTTATGATGGTGAGCAGGGGCTGGCGGCCGCCGTGCGCGAAATGCCCGACCTGATCGTGTGCGATGTGACGCTGCCCAAGCTGGACGGCTACGACGTCGTGCGGGCGCTGAAAAACGACCTTGCGTTAAGCCATACTCCCGTCATCGCGGTCACCGCGCTGGCGATGGTCGGCGATCGCGAAAAACTGCTCGCGGCAGGCTTCGACGATTACATCAGCAAGCCCATCGAGCCGGAAATATTCGTCGGCCAAATCGAAAAACTGCTGCATACCGACCTGCATACCGAGCGCACGCAGGAAACGCCGCCTGTGGCAGACACCGCAGCCGCGCCGTGGGCAACAGCGAAAAAAGCCCGCATTCTGGTAGTCGACGATTCGCCGATCAACCGCGAGCTGATCCGCTGCACGCTGGAGCCGTCCGGTTACGGGCTAACCCTGGCCGACAGCGTGCAACAGGGCGCGAAACTGGTCAGGCAGGCGGACTTCGATCTCATCTTGAGCGACCTGCACATGCCGGAAGAAGACGGCATCGCGCTGCTGAAACTGGTCAAGGCCGACCCCGCACTGGCTTCGATCCCGTTCATGTTCATCAGCGCGTCATACCAGGAAGACAACAATTTTCCGCTGGCGATGGAGTTGGGTGCATTCCGGTTTCTGCAACGGCCGATCGACCCGCAAGCGCTGGTCGCGGAAATTGAGGCTTGCCTGTCGGCAACCAAGGAAAATTACGCAACGCGCTAGATCCGGTTCAGATATCCATCGATTCCAGATGCCGGAAAGCGGATATTTCATCGCGATGGGCAGCGTAATATCGGTTCCCAATTAATGCCCAGCATATCGATGGCAAGCCTCAATACTGCGTTGATGAAAAGTTCGCCGGGAGCGCAACCGGCGGTACTGTTCTTTAGGAATCTTGCGAATTCATCTGGAACAAGCGTTTCGCCTAAGCCAGCCCCAGAATTTTGAGCTTGCGGTACAGCGTGTTGCGACTGATCCCCAGCTGACGGGCGGCGGCCGAAACATTGCCCGCATGCGCGTGCAACGCCTTGCGGACGACTTCCAGTGTCAGGCTGTCGAGAGACGCGGTATCGGTCTCGACATGCGCGGCGCGCATGATGTCGTCCAGAAAGTCCTGCGTCAGGTGCGGCTGGCCGATGGGTCCGTCCGCAGAAAGCGCGAGCGCCGTGCGGATGACGTTGTGCAACTGGCGGATATTGCCCGGCCAGGGATGGGCCTGGAACAGTTCCATGATGTCCGGCGTGACCGCCGTGTTGTCCGCATGTTCGATTTGCAGCAGCATGTCGATGAGCGCAGCCATATCGGCACGCTGGCGCAGCGGCGGCAGCGTGACGCTGAGGCCGTTGAGTCGATAGTACAGGTCGCTGCGAAATTCCCCGCGCTCGACTTTTTCGCGCAGCTTCTGGTTGGTGGCGCTCACCAGCGCGAAATCCACCGGCCTGGACCTGGTGCTGCCCAGGGGCGTCACGCTGCGTTCCTGCAGCACCCGGAGCAGTCTTGCCTGGAGCGAGAGCGGCATGTCGCCGATCTCGTCGAGGAATAACGTGCCGCCGTGGGCCTGTTCCAGTTTGCCCGGACTGCCCTTGCGGCGCGCGCCGGTAAAAGCGCCCTCTTCATAGCCGAACAGCTCGGCCTCGATGAGGCCTTCCGGCAGCGCCGCACAGTTGACGGCGACCCAGGGGCCATCGCAGCGATTGCCCGCTTCGTGTACGGCCCGCGCGAACAGCTCCTTGCCGACGCCGGTTTCGCCCTCGATCAGAATGGAAATGTCCCGGTTCAATACCAGCTTGACTTGGCTGATGGCGCGGGCCATGCGCGCATCGCCGCTGTCCAGCATGTCGAAATTCGCAGCGCAGTTTCTTTTTGCGGGCCTCACGGCGGGAAGCGGAGCCGGCGGCGCCGAGCTTTTAAGCAGCGGGTCGAGTTCCATGCTCGCGAAAATCCGTGCGCCGTTCTTGAGCCGCAGCGAGAATATCAATTTGCCGGTATCGCCGGTTCTTCCCAAGAGAGCACCTAGCGGCGCATCGAACACATCGTCGAAATGAATCTCCTGCCCGTTCAGATTGAGTTCGAGCTGGAATTGTCCGCTGCGGTTGGTCGCCACCAGTTTTCCGTTACCGGAGAACATTGCGATGCCCTCCCATAGCGTGCCGATGAATTCGGGGCGCGCATGGAAATGCAAGGCGATTTCACTCTTGTGATGGGCGCGGAACAGCCGGTTTTCGATCATCTGCGCCGCCATCTTGACCAGCGCCAGCGTGTGCTGCTGCGGCAGCAGGAAATCGTTGGAAACGTCGAGCGTGCCGGCAAGCCCGTTCTTTGCGCCGAAGATCGGCACCGCGGAGCAACTCAGAAAATGGTGGCGCTCCATGAAGTGCTCGGCGCCATGTACTGCAAGCGGCAGCTTCTCGACCAGCGCGGTGCCGATGGCATTGGTGCCGCGATGGTTCTCGTGCCAGGAGCAGCCCGGGGACAGCGAAATGCGCTGCGCCTCGCTGAGGAAACTGCTGTCGCCCATGCTATGCAGAATGACGCCCTCGTGGTCGGTGAGGATGACGATGCTGCGCGTATGCGAAATCTGCTCGTTGAGCGTCGCCATTTCGGGCCGGGCGTGGGAAATCAGCAGGTGATGCTGCTCCAGCCTGCGCGCGAGCTCCTGCTGGGTAATGACTTCATTGTGCGGCGGAGAAGTCGCATCGACCCCGTTCTCAAGGCAGCGTCGCCATGAACGTTCTATCACATCCGCCACCGCCCCTTGCTGCAGGCTGCCTTTGGCAAGGAATTCTTGCCGTGCGCGCAGCACGGTCCGGCTATCGTCGAACATGGGATGATTCATCCAGGTACCTGAAATCTGGTTTAACCGACATGTCACGCAAAGTGACACCTGCTCATTCCCGGCACACATCGGCTCCAGCCGGGAAGCACACTTGAAACGTTCTGAGACTTATTGCCGGCCCAATCCTGAAGCCGTTTATGGAGGTTTTTTCTACTCAGCTAAACACCTCTGGCATACCGCTTGCGTTTATGTGTTGTGTTGATGATACGGCACAGTCCCTATTGCGACAAATAATATCAATTTTTGGAGGCGATTATCTTGAGA
>NZ_DASXVH010000025.1:0-9416 GCF_036504375.1 Novimethylophilus sp. | reverse complement strand
GGTAACCCAATACATGACGATTTTTGATCTCAACTGCCGCCTTTGTCCACGTCTCGCTACTTTTCTTGACGAGGTCAAAGCCGCAAACCCAGCCTATTTTTGCCGTCCGGTACCACCGTTTGGCGATGATGCCCCGCGTTTGCTGATTGTCGGACTGGCCCCCGGATTGCACGGGGCGAATCGAACCGGGCGCCCCTTTACCGGCGACCACGCCGGTATTCTGCTTTACCACACCCTGCACAAACTTGGTTTCTCCAGCGCGCCGACTTCGGCCTCTGCCGACGACGGCTTGCGGCTGATCGATTGCCGCATCACCAATGCGGTCAAATGCCTGCCGCCGGCCAACAAGCCCGAGACTTCCGAAATCGTCAACTGCAACAGCTATCTGGCGGCCGAGCTGGCGCAACTGCCGCAGGCGATCGTGCTGGCGCTGGGCAATGTGGCGCATGCGGCGGTGCTGCGCGCGTTCAGGCTCAAGCCCAAGGACTACGTGTTCGGCCACGGCGCGCGCCATGTGCTGCCGCACGGACAGGTGCTTTATGACAGCTACCATTGCAGCCGCTACAATACCCAGACCAGGCGCCTGACCGAGGCCATGTTCCACGAAGTGTTCAGGCATATCCGCAACGAACTGGAGAACTGAGATGCCTTATATCAATGTCCGTCTTGCCGGCAACCTGACCCGCGAGCAAAAGCAGAAAATTGCCGAGGAAATCACCGAAACCATGCAGCGCCATGCGCACAAGCCGCCTTCCTATACCTATATCACCTTCGATGAGGTCGAAATGGAGGATTGGGCTATCGCGGGTAAATTGCTGGGCTGAAATAGTTAACCGCGGGGCACGGGAATTCCTCGCCGTGCCACCGCGGTTGATTTCTTATGTTCGACCCTAAACCCATCCTCAAAAGCCTGCCCAACCTGCCGGGCGTGTACCGGATGATCAATGCCGCCGACGAGGTGATCTACGTCGGCAAGGCGCTGAGCCTGAAAAAGCGCGTTGCGTCGTATTTCCAGAAAACCCTGCCCAGCCCGCGCACACGGATGATGGTGGCGCAGATCGCGCGCATCGAAACCACCGTGACGCAGTCCGAAGCCGACGCGCTGCTGCTGGAAAACAACCTGATCAAAAGTCTGATGCCGCGCTACAACGTGGTGTTCCGCGACGACAAGTCCTACCCTTACATCATGCTCAGCGGCGACGCTTTTCCGCGGCTGGCGTTTCACCGCGGCACGCAGCACAAATCCAGCCGGTATTACGGGCCGTTTCCCAGCGCGCTGGCGGTGCGCGAGAGCATACAGCTGTTGCAGAAGGTGTTCCGGCTGCGTACCTGCGAGAATACCGTGTTCGCCAACCGCTCGCGGCCGTGTCTGCTGCACCAGATCGAGCGCTGCACCGCGCCATGCGTCAATTACATTTCGGAAGAGGACTACAAGCGCGACGTCGGCCATGCGGCGATGTTTCTCGAGGGCAAGGAACAGCAGGTGATGGACGACCTGGCGCTGCAAATGTCGGAAGCCGCCGAAAAGCAGCAGTACGAGCTGGCCGCGGTATACCGCGATCGCATGCAGAGTCTGCGCCAGGTGCAGGCGCGGCAGTTCGTGGCCGATTTCCGCAGCGGTGATGCCGACGTGGTGGCGTGCATCGCCGAACACGGCACGGTCTGCGTGAATCTGGTGATGATACGCGGCGGGCGTCACCTGGGCGACCGCAGTTTCTTCCCGAAAAACGCCGAAGGCTGCGACGCGGCCACGGCGCTGCTGGCGTTTCTGGAGCAGCACTATTTAGATAGACCGGTGCCGCCGTTGATCATTACCGGGGTGGCGCTGGAGAGCGAGGCGCTGGAGACCCTGCTCGGCGAACAGGCCGGGCGCAAGGTGCAGATCAGCGCCTATGCCGGCGGCGATCGTCGCGTGTGGCTGAAAATGGCAGAGACCAATGCCGAAATCGCGCTGCGCCAGCATCTGGCGCAGAAGGCCACGCAGGAAACTCGTTTGGACGCGCTGCGCGAGGCGCTGGATCTGCCCGAGACGGTGAACCGCATCGAATGCTTCGATATCAGCCATACCATGGGCGAGGCGACGGTGGCTTCCTGCGTCGTATTCGACAAGGGCGCGATGCAGAATTCCGAATACCGCCGCTACAACATCGAAGGCATCACGCCCGGCGACGATTATGCGGCGATGCGCGATGCGCTGACGCGGCGCTACAAGAAGATCGCCGCGGGGGATGGAAAAGATGGCGGCAAGGTGCCGGACGTGATATTCATCGATGGCGGCAAGGGCCAGCTCGGCATCGCCGAGCAGGTGATGCTGGAGGTCGGCCTGCCGGATGTGGTATTGCTGGGCATCGCCAAGGGCGAGGAGCGCAAGCCGGGGCTGGAGCAACTGTTTTTTCCCGACCGCGAAGAACCGCTGCGCGTGCCGGCGGACAATCCGGGTTTGCATTTATTGCAGCAAATCCGCGACGAGGCGCACAGGTTCGCGATTACCGGCCATCGCGGCCGCCGCGCCAAGGCGCGCATGCATTCGTCGCTGGAGGATATCGGCGGCATAGGCGCAAAACGGCGCCAGAAATTACTGGTGCGCTTCGGCGGTCTCGCCGGCGTGAAGAACGCCAGCGTCGACGAGCTTGCGCAAGTGGAAGGGATCAGTAAAACTCTTGCTGAGAAAATTTATCAGGAACTGCACTAGAGACGACCATGCGCTGGAACATCCCCAATTCGCTCACCATGCTGCGCATCGTGCTGATTCCCATCTTTGTCGGCCTGTTCTATCTGCCGGCGGGCACGCTGACAGCGCATGAAAGCAATCTTTTCGCCACGCTGGTGTTCGCGCTGGCGGCGGTGACCGACTGGCTGGACGGCTATCTGGCGCGCCGCCTTAACCAGACCTCGGCGTTCGGCGCTTTTCTCGACCCGGTCGCGGACAAGCTGATGGTGGCTGCCGCGCTGATCGTATTGGTCGAGTTCGAGCGCGTCGGCGCCATCGTTGCCTTGATCATCATCGGACGCGAAATCGCGATCTCGGCGTTAAGGGAATGGATGGCCGGCGTGGGCTCCGGCTCCAGCGTCGCGGTGGCAGCGATCGGCAAGGTCAAGACCGCCTTGCAGATGGCCGCGATCCTGTTTTTGCTGTATTCCGATCCGGTAGGCGCTTTAAATGTGCATTTCGTCGGTACACTGCTGATTTATGTCGCGGCATTTTTGACATTGCTGTCAATGGCTTACTACCTCAGGGCCGCCTGGCCTCAAATAATCGCGCGCGACGGTGGTTGACAAGGCGGCCGAAATCCTTAAAATGGCGGCTCTTTCGATGCGGGAATAGCTCAGTTGGTAGAGCGCAACCTTGCCAAGGTTGAGGTCGCGAGTTCGAGACTCGTTTCCCGCTCCAGCTTTAAAAACGGGGAAGGCAGACAGCTTTCCCCGTTTTAGTTTCACTGTTTTGTTTCGCAAGGCGGAATGGCAGAGTGGTTATGCAGCGGCCTGCAAAGCCGTGGACGCCGGTTCGATTCCGACTTCCGCCTCCAAAAAATTAATTAAACTCGTCATTAAAATATCCGGCCCCTTAGGGGCTCGGGATTTTAGTGTGCTCACACTTTAATCATACGCGGCTCCCGCAGCTACGCCGGTTTTCGCCCCATTCGTGTTATAAATTCAAATTGAATCAATTGGTTGCTTCCTTACGCCCAAGGCTTATCTATTGAGATCATGAGCCCAGCGAATTGCGTACCGCCTTGAGCTTCTTGGGACGGTGCTGGCCGCCGCCTACTCCTTATGGGGCATCCCCGACTTGGGGTGTGTTCATTGCTCATCGGTTCCTGTTCCGGTATTGGGCGCGTCGTAATGGATGATGGCGAGAAAACGGATCGGCAACTTGTGCATTTTTTCCGGGCGATGCGGAATTTCTCCGCGGAACGTCAACGAGTCGCCCGGTTCCATCACGAAAGCTTCGTCGCCCACCCGGTATTCAAGAACGCCTTCCAGCATATGCAGGAATTCGGTGCCTGGATGCTCGAACGCAGGGAATTCCTCCCCCGGATCTTCCAGCGTAATCAGAAATGGCTCGAATGATTTCTGCGGCCCCTGATCGTAAGCCAGCAGATGATAGGTATGCCCTATGCGCGTACCGCGCCTTACCACTTCCAGGCCTTGCCCGCTTTTTACCAGTTGCGCGCCGCCGGATGGCACGTTGTAGCCGCGGAACAGCCGCGACAGCGTGACCCCCAGCGAATTGGCAAGTTGCTCCAAGGTTTCCAGGCTGGTGGATGTCAGGCCGTTTTCAATCTTGCTCAGCATGCCACGGCTGATACCCGCCCGCTCTGACACTTCGGCAATGGTTAGCCCATGTTCCAGGCGCAATTGGCGGATGGTATTGCCGAGGTAACGGTCCAGCGATTTGGCCTGAACCTCCGATGGCGCGGCATCGGAAGCTAGCATCTCAGTCGGGGTCATCAGGTTGTATTCCTTTATTAATGGGCTAACTCTTTCAGTCTACAAGAAAAAAATATATTCCTCCACCTAAAATTTACTGGCGTGAAAAAAAGTTTCCAATTAATATTGACAAACGATTTTGGGTTTGATGTAATGCATCCAACAAGTTTCATGTAAGTTAAAAAAGTTAATTAAATACATCATTGTCTGATAAATAAAACTTGTTCCGGATGAACAGGTATTGCGTGAGGACTGGGAATGCCGTATCGACTGCTCAAGTTTGCCGTAAGCCGCGAATATAACGAGCCGCGTTTTTTCAAGGCTCATGAAACGCCGAAAAAAACCTATGACGCCGTGATTATCGGGGGTGGGGGGCATGGCCTTGCCGCAGCTTATTACCTGGCCAAGGATCACGGCATTACCAATGTCGCGGTGCTTGAGCGCGGCTATATCGGCGGGGGCAACACAGGACGCAACACCACCATCGTGCGCTCCAATTACCTGACGCCTGATGGCGTAAATTTCTACAACGCGAGCGTGAAGCTGTTCGAGGGTCTTTCCGAAGAACTCGACATCAACCTGTTCTATTCCACCCGCGGCCATTTCACGCTGGCGCACACCGAATCGGCGATGCGCACCATGCGCTGGCGCGCCGAGGTCAATAAACATGTCGGCGTGAAAAGCTCGGTGGTGGGCTTGAACGAAATTTCCCAGGCTTGCCCCCAACTGGATCTCAGCTGTAGCGGAAAGGCGCCGATCCTGGGCGCGCTGTATCACGAACCGGGTTCGGTGGCGCGCCACGATGCCGTCGCCTGGGGCTATGCCCGGGGCGCCGATAGCCGCGGCGTGGAAATATTCCAGAATACCGAAGTGCAGCATATCGATGTGCAAAACGGCAAGGTGGTCGGCGTGCAGACCAACCGCGGCTATATTGCCACGCGCAAGGTGCTGTCCGCCGTGGCAGGCTTCACCCCGCGCGTGTGCAAGATGGTCGACGTGAAAACGCCCATCGTGATCCATCCGCTGCAAGCCTGCGTGAGCGAGCCGATGAAGCCGTGGCTGGACACCATCCTGGTTTCCGGCAGTCTGCATGTTTATGTCAGCCAGTCCTCGCGCGGCGAACTGGTGATGGGTTCCTCCCTCGATCCTTACGAGGTGCATTCGACGCGGTCTTCGCTGGATTTCGTCGAGGGCCTGACGTCGCACATGCTGGACATGTTCCCCTTCCTCTCCAATATCAAGATCGTCCGCCAGTGGGCGGGCATGGCGGACATGACCCCGGATTTCGCTCCCATCATGGGCAAGACGCCGGTGGAAGGCTTCTATCTGGATGCCGGATGGGGCACCTGGGGCTTCAAGGCGACGCCGATCAGCGGCAAAAGCATGGCGGAAACCGTCGCCAACGATAAAGCCCCCGACCTGATCCATTCCTTCCGCCTGTCGAGGTTCGAAGATTACGAACTGACCGGGGAAAAGGGCGCGGCTTCGGTCGGGCACTAAAAGGAGAATCCATTATGAAACTGTTGAACTGTCCTATGAATGGAACCAGGCCGATCAGCGAGTTCGTGTTCGGCGGCGAGTGCCGCGAGATGCCGGACCAGAACGCCTGCTCCGATACGGAATGGGCCTCGTACGTGCACTACCGCGACGGTGCTCCCGGTCTGAAAAAGGAATGGTGGTACCACGCTCCGAGCGGAACCTGGTTTATCGCCGAGCGCAACACAATGACCGAAGAGGTGGCGCGCACCTACCTGTTCGGGCAGGAGGAAGAGAAATGAGCATGCGCATACCTCGCATCGCAGGAGAGTGGGTCAATCGCGACAAAAGCCTGAGATTCACGTTCGAAGGCAAGGAATACACCGCCTATGAAGGCGACACCATCAGCAGCGCGCTGTGGGCCGCCGGCGAAATGGTGCTCGGCCGCAGCTTCAAGTATCACCGTCCGCGCGGCGTGTTGAGCTTGGCCAATCACGACGTCAATGTCATGGTGACCGATGGCATCGATACCAACATGCGCGGCGATGTGGTGGCGGTGCAGGGCGGGATGAAGCTGGAGGTCGTCAATACCGACGGCGGCGTCAGGAACGACAAGAGCCGCTATATCGATTCCATTTCGGCGCTGCTGCCGGTGGGTTTCTACTATAAGGCGTTCCACACGCCGCGCCGCTTGTTCCCGTTCTGGGAAAACGTCATTCGCAAAGCGGCGGGGCTAGGCATCGTCAATTTCAAATTTCCGCGCATTACCAAACCGAAACTCAACAGCCATTGCGATCTGCTGGTGGTAGGTGCCGGGCCGACGGGGCTGGCGGCGGCGCTGGTTGCCGCTGATGCGGGGCTGGAAGTCATTGTCGTGGACGAAAACCGGCATGCCGGCGGCAGCCTGACCTACGACAAGGCGGGTTCGGCCGAACTGACGGCAAAGCTGGCGGAACTGCTGGAAATGGTGAGCAAGCAGCCGAATATCACCTTGCGCACCGACGCCTATGCCGCCGGCTACTACACCGATCATCTGGTTCCCATCGTCGAAGCCGACGGCATCACCAAAGTGCGGGCAAAAACCGTCATTGCCGCCAGCGGCGCATTCGAACAGCCGCCGGTATTCCGTAACAACGATCTGCCCGGCGTGATGCTGGGGTCGGCCGCTCAGCGCCTGATACACCGCTATGCCGTCAAGCCTTTCCATAAGGGGGTGGTAGTCACGGCAAACAGCCATGGTTATCGGGTTGCGCTGGATCTGGCGCAAGCGGGAATTAAGGTGGCAGCCCTGGTGGATATGCGCGCCGAGGGCGAAAACAGCACGCTGGCGGCAGAAGTCGCCCGCAAAGGCATTGCGATATACAAAGGCAGCTGCGTTTTTGAGGCATTGCCGACCAAAGGCAAGTTCGGCGTGGAGGGCGCAACGATATGTGCCTACGACGAGGCCATTAGCGTTGCCGATCCCGGCAATGCCTTCACCGTCGAATGCGACGGCATCGCCATGAGCGCCGGCTGGGCGCCTGCGGCGGCGTTGCTGTACCAGGCCGGCACCACGATGCGTTACGACGGCGCGGTGCAGCAGTACGTGCCGGCGAAACTTCCCGCCGGCGTGTTTGCGGCGGGCAAGGTCAACGGTGTGTTTGGCCTGGAGCAGCGCATGCAGGACGGCGCACGCGCCGCTGCCGAAGTGTTGCGGTACCTGGGAAAAGACGCGCCGCAAATTGCGGTGGATGCGCACACCGGGCCGGCGCCAAGCCATCCCTATCCTATCGTGCCGCATCCGGATGGCAAGAATTTCGTCGATTTCGATGAAGATATTCAAGTGAAGGATTTCGTCAATGCCGCCAAGGAAGGCTTCGACAACATCGAGTTGATGAAACGCTTTACCACGGTCGGCATGGGACCCAGCCAGGGCAAGCATTCCAACATGAATGCGATACGCATCCTGGCGAAAATACGCGGCCTGCCGGTCGACCGGATCGGCACTACAACCGCGCGCCCGTTCTTCCATCCGACACCGATCGGGCATCTGGCCGGGCGGGGTTTCCATCCGCATCGCCTGACGCCGATGCACGGCTGGCATGAATCCGCCGGGGCGGAGTTCGTGGAAGTCGGCGCGTGGCTGCGCGCGGCTTACTACAAGAAACCCGGCCTGGCCAAACAGGACATCGTGCAGGCCGAGGCGCTGGCGGTACGCCAGTCAGCCGGCATTATCGACGGCGGTTCGCTGGGGAAATTCGAATTGCAGGGGCCGGACGCATCGCAGTTCCTCGAGCGTTTCTATGCTGGCAGCTTCGCCAGCCAGAAAGTCGGCGAGACGCGCTATGCCTTGTTGCTGGACGAGTCCGGCGTCGTCGTCGACGATGGCGTGGTCGCGCGTATCTCCGACGAAGTGTTCTATGTCACGGTCAGCACCTCCAATGCGGCCGCGGTCTATCGCGAAATGCAGCGCTGGCTGCAAATCTGGAAACTGGCGGTGGGGCTGATCAACGTCACCGGCGCCTATGGCTTGATCAATGTGGCCGGGCCGCAATCGCGCCAGATCGTTGCACAACTGACCGCGCTCGATCTTTCGGACAAGTCGTTTCCGTATGGCGGCATCCGTGAGGCCGAGGTGGCCGGCGTTGCCGCACGCATCGTTCGGGTCGGTTTCGTTGCGGAGCTCGCGTATGAAATCCATGTGCCGGCGGGCAGTGCCCAGCGGGTATGGGATGCGCTGCTGGCTGCGGGCGCAGGGCATGGCCTGCGGCCTTTCGGGACTGATGCACAAAGATTGCTGCGGCTGGAAATGGGCAATCATCTGGTGGGCCACGATACCGACGGCCTGACCAATCCCTATGAAATCGGCGCCGAGTGGGCGATCAAGATGGGCAAACCGTTTTTTGTCGGCCAGCGCAGCCTGAAGATTATTGCCAAGCGGCCTACCAAGAAGCGGTTGGTACCTTTCACGCTGGCAGAGGGGTATCGCGGCGAGATGCCGCAGGAATGCAACCTGGTCATCGATAACGGCCAGATCAAGGGCCGGACGACCAGCGTCGCGTTCAGCCGCTCGGTCAACCGCGTAATCGGCCTGGCCTATGTCGACCCATCGCAGATTATGCCGGGCACCGAATTCCAGATCAGGACGGACAGCGGCGCCATGGTCAGGGCGACCGTGGCCAAAACGCCCTTTATCAAGTCTCAACAAGGAGCATGACATGCAAACGGTGATACAGCCGACCCCTGTTGCCTATGCCCAGAAGCGGCTATCCCCCAGGATGGGTGCGCTCTACGGCATGGAAGTGGCGCTGGGATACGGGGATGGCGCGGTGGAGAACCAGCGCAAGCAGCTCCTGGGCGCATGCGATGTGAGTTGTTTTCCACGCTTCGGGGTGAAAGGCCTCAATGCGGTGCAATGGCTGGTTGCGCATAAGGTGGAAATCCCCACTGAGCGTAATTCCTGGCTAGTGCAGGAATCGGGCGCGCTGGTGCTGCGCCTGGGCAACAGCGAATTTCTGGTCGAAGATCAG
>NZ_DASXVH010000024.1:0-3930 GCF_036504375.1 Novimethylophilus sp. | reverse complement strand
ATGCTTCTGCACCCTGTCTTTCAGGATGGCAAGCGCCTTGTCCAGCTCGTTCTTGTGCACGGTAAATGTGAAGTCCGTCGTGCCGTCTGCGCCGACGTTCTGGATGATCATGTCGATATCGATATTGGCATCGGCGATCGGGCCCAGGATCTGATAAGCGATGCCGGGGCGGTCGGGCACGCCGAGCACGGTCACCTTGGCCTCGTCGCGGTTGAAGGCGATGCCGGAAATGATCGGTTGTTCCATAGTGTCGTTTTCCTCAAAAGTAATCAGCGTGCCGTCGCCCTCTTCCTCAAAGCTGGACAGCACGCGCAGTTTGACCTTGTATTTGCCGGCGAACTCGACTGAGCGGATCTGCAGCACCTTTGAGCCAAGGCTGGCCATTTCCAGCATTTCCTCGAAGGTGATGGCGTCGAGACGGCGCGCCTCGGGCACGATGCGCGGGTCGGTAGTATAAACGCCGTCCACATCGGTGTAGATCTGGCACTCGTCGGCCTTGAGCGCGGCGGCAATCGCCACCCCGGTGGTATCCGAACCGCCGCGTCCCAGCGTGGTGATGTTGCCGGCCTCATCCACGCCCTGGAAGCCAGCGACGACGACGACATAGCCGGCGTTGAGATCGGCACGGATTTTATCTTCGTCAATCTTAAGAATGCGGGCCTTGGTGAATGAAGCGTCGGTGACAATGCTGACCTGCGCCCCGGTGTAGCTTTTTGCCTTTAGCCCCAAATCCATCAGCGCCATCGAAGTGAGCGCGATGGTCACCTGCTCGCCGGTGGCGAGCATCTGGTCCAGTTCGCGCGGGTCCGGTTCGGGCATGATTTCCTTGGCCAGGCCGATCAATCGGTTGGTTTCGCCGGACATCGCCGACACCACGACCACCACCTGATGGCCGAGCGCCTTGTAGCGCGCCACGCGGCGGGCCACGTTGCGGATGCGTTCCGGGTTGGCGACCGAGGTGCCGCCATATTTTTGTACGATGAGTGCCATAGTTTAAGTTTTAAAAATTTAACCGCAGATGAACGCCGATAAACGCAGATAAAACCGGCTTGCATCGGCGTTCATCTGCGGTTATCGGCGGCTAATTCAGTTTTTCCTCAACCCACCCCGCCACGCTTGCCAGCGCCTGCGGCAATTTGGCCGGTTCGGTGCCGCCCGCCATCGCCATATCGGGGCGCCCGCCGCCCTTGCCGCCAACCTGCTGGGCCACATGGTTGACCAGCTCGCCGGCCTTGAGCCTGGCCGTAAGATCGGCGGTAATGCCGGCAGCCAGGCTCACCTTGCCGTCACTGACGGAAGCCAGCAGGATCGCGGCCGACTTGAGCTTGTCCTTGAGCTTGTCCATGGTCTCGCGCAGGGCCGCGGCATCCACCCCGTCCAGCGTTGCGGCCAGCACCCTGATGCCGGCGACGTCCACTGCCTGATCGGCCAGATCATCGCCCCGGCTGGCAGCCAGCCTGGATTTGAGGCGCGCCAGTTCCTTCTCCAGCGCCTTCACGTTGTCCAGCATCTGCGCGATCTTGGCCGGCACCTCATGCGCCGGCGCCTTGAGTTCGCCGGCGGCCTGCGACAGCACGGCCTGCTGTGCTTGAACCAGTTTCAGAGCGCTGGCGCCGGTGGTGGCCTCGACGCGGCGCACGCCGGCGGCGACGCCGCTTTCCGTCATGATCTTGAACAGGCCGATATCGCCGGTACGGCTCACGTGCGTGCCGCCGCACAGCTCGCGCGACGACCCGATATCCAGCACCCGTACCTCATCGCCGTATTTCTCGCCGAACAGCATCATCGCGCCGGCTTTCTGCGCCGACTCGATATCCATCACGCGCGCCTGGCAGGCGGCGTTGGCCAGAATCTCGGCATTGACCATGGTTTCCACCTTGCGGATTTCCTCGTCCGTCAGCGGCGCGTTGTGCACAAAGTCGAAGCGGGTTTTTTCGCTGTCCACCAGCGAGCCTTTCTGCTGCACATGCTCGCCCAGCACCTCGCGCAAGGCCTTGTGCATCAGGTGGGTAGCGGAGTGATTGCGCATGGTCGCGGCCCGCACGGCGGCGTTGACGCGCGCGTTGACGCTGTCGCCCAGCGCCAGCTTGCCGGTCTTGAGAATGCCGTGATGGCCGAACACGGTCGCCTGGATTTTCTGCGTATCTTCGACCGCGAAAATACCGTTGCCGCCGCGCAGCTCGCCGCTGTCGCCCACCTGGCCGCCGGATTCGGCATAGAACGGCGTGTCGTCCAGCACCACGACGCCAAGGTCGCCTTCGTGCAATGCCTCGACCGCCACGCCGTCCTTGTACAGCGCCAGCACCTTGCCCTGGGTTTCGAGTTTTTCATAACCGTGGAACGTAGTCGGCTGGCCACCGTATTCCAGGTTGGCCGCCATCTTGAATTTGCCGGCGGCACGCGCTTGTTCCTTTTGGCGCGCCATCGCAGCGTCGAAAGCGGCAGAATCTACAGTTACGTTGCGCTCACGGCAGATGTCAGCGGTGAGATCCAGCGGGAAGCCATAGGTGTCGTGTAACTTGAAAGCGATTTCACCGCTAAATATGGGGAGGGCTTCTTGCCTTGCTTTATATCCTGAAATCAAGGCTTCTTCTAGCGACTTTTGAAAGAGTTCAATTGTTTTATGTAAGGATGCTAGCTCTGATTCCAGAATCGTCATGCCGTGTTCTATGGTCTCGAAGAAGCGCTCTTCTTCCTGTTGCAGGACATCAGCCACACGAGCTTGCCCGGAAACCAGCTCAGGATAGGCTTCACCCATTTCCGCGACGAGATCAGGCACCAGCTTATGGAAGAACGCCTTGCGCGCGCCCAGCTTGTACCCATGACGAATCGCGCGGCGGATGATGCGGCGCAGCACGTAGCCGCGGCCTTCGTTGCCGGGGATCACGCCGTCGGCGATGAGGAAGGAACAGGCGCGGATATGGTCGGCCAGCACTTTCAGCGATGGGCTGTCGAGATCGGCGCAACGCGTCTCGCGCGCGGCAGCCTTGATCAGATTCTGGAACAGGTCGATTTCGTAGTTGGAATGCACGTGCTGCAGCACCGCCGAAATGCGCTCCAGCCCCATGCCGGTATCGACGGACGGCTTGGGCAGCGGATGCATCACGCCCGCTTCGTCGCGGTTGAACTGCATGAACACGTTGTTCCAGATTTCGATGTAGCGGTCGCCGTCTTCTTCCGGGCTGCCTGGAGGCCCGCCCCAGATGTGCTCGCCATGGTCGTAGAAAATCTCGGTGCACGGACCGCAGGGGCCGGTGTCGCCCATCATCCAGAAGTTGTCCGAGGCATAGCGCGCGCCCTTGTTGTCGCCGATGCGGATCACGCGCTCGGCCGGCACGCCCATTTCCTTGGTCCAGATGTCGTAGGCTTCGTCGTCCTCGGCATAGACGGTGATGGTGAGCTTGTCGGCGGGAATCTTGAACACGACGGTGAGCAGCTCCCAGGCATAGTTGATCGCATCGCGCTTGAAATAATCGCCGAAGCTGAAATTGCCCAGCATCTCGAAGAAGGTGTGATGGCGCGCAGTGTAGCCGACGTTTTCCAGGTCGTTGTGCTTGCCGCCGGCGCGCACGCATTTCTGGCTGGTGGCCGCCCGCGTGTACGGCCGCTTGTCGAAGCCCAGGAACACGTCCTTGAACTGGTTCATGCCGGCATTGGTGAACAACAACGTCGGGTCGCCGTGCGGCACGAGGGAGCTGGAGGCTACTACGGTGTGGCCCTTGGAGGCGAAAAAATCGAGAAATGCCTGGCGTATCTGTTTGCTGTTCATGTCTGCTTTAAAGTAGGGCAGGCGGCCTCGCCTGCATTGTTACTCCGAAGGCAGGCTAGGCCGCCTGCGCTACATTTCCTCCGGCGTATCGTTCAATACCCGTTTAATAATCTCAAACCCAAAACCGCGGCTTTGCAGGAATCTGGCCTGTTTTGCCCACT